>SKJO01000036.1 GCA_007121975.1 Nitriliruptoraceae bacterium
CAGCAGCACCGCCGAGGAACAGCAGGGCCGTGAGCAACATCGTGGCTGCAGCCACCCGCGACGCGCTGAGGCGGTGTGGTCGTCGTCCCGCCGTGTGGCCCACCGCTGCCTCCTCGGCCCGCAGTCAACGCGACCGGCGTCACGGGACCGTTACGGCGGCCCCGTGACGCAGGCGCTCCGGCCCGGCGGTGGGTTCAGCGGATGACCAGGGTCGCCGCCATGCCCGCCTCGGTCGGGTCGGCGACGCGGGTGTCGCTGTGCAGGGTGCAGTAGGCGGTGTAGGTGCCTGGCGCCGCGCCGGTCAGGTCCAGGAGGTCCGACGAGCCCGGCGTGACGCGGACGATGGCGTCCAGCGCGGGAACGGCGAGGTCGTGCAGGAAGGCGTCGCTGTTGGTCACGACCAGCCGGGGATCCGACGCGTCCACCTCGATCACGGCAGGGACGAACTCGAAGTCGGACATGTCGACGGTCGTGGCGCCGGCCGCCAGGGCGGGATCGACGCTGGTGCGGCCGAAGATCGTGAGCACGGCCGAGACCGCCAGCGCGACCGCCACGACGACGAGGATGCCGCGGACGAGCCGCTGTTCGCCGCGGGCGGGGCCGGCCTGGATCCGACCTCGTCGTCCTGCGACGAGTGCGGCGATGCCGCCCCCGACCCCGAGCAGGATGCCGGTCGGTACCCCCACGCCGAGCACGAAGTCGGCGAAGCTGTCGGGCGCCGCCAGCCCGAAGACCGTCCAGAACATCATGAACGCGACGCCCAGGCTGACCACGATCCCGATGATCCTGGCCCAGGTCCCGAACCGCCACGCCATCCAGGCAGTGAGCAGGGCCGCTGCCGCGATCGGTCCGATGAACCCCACCACCTCGCCGGCCGCGGCTGGCTCGGTAGCGATCGCGATCGCCGCGACGACGAGAAGGGTCGCCGCGACGAGGAGTAGCCCGAGGACCTGCACCCGGGTGTAGACCGGCCGGGAACGCTCGCCGGCGAGCTGGTCGGCGCCTGCGATGGTCGCCATCGATGTCACCCTCCGTTCCGCGACGCGCTCGGATGCGCGCCGATCCGGTGACCTGGAGGCTCCCCCTCGAACGTCCCCGCAGCGTTACGGGCAGCGTTACCGGTCGGGCACACTGCGTTCCCCGACCCGACGCTCAGCAGGGCATGTCGACGCGGAAGCTGACCCTCGACCTGCACCCGATCTACGACCAGGGTGCTCGGATCGACGCCGCCCTCGAGGAGGCGATGGACGACGCTGCCGCGCGCAAGGCCAAGGAACTCGAGATCATCTGCGGGAAGGGCAGCGGGGCACTGAAGAAGCGGGTCCTGCGCTTCCTCGACCGCGACGACGTGCGGGCGCGCTACCACCGGGTGAAGAAGGACCCGGACAACTCCGGCCGGGTGTTCGTCCACTTCCGCTGGCCCCGCGGTCAGTGAACCGCTGGCCGTCGCTCACCGCCCGGCCGAGACCTGCGACGGGGATCCCCGGAGTGGATGCAGCCGCCATCGCGTGCCGCCACTACCGTGCCGGGCGGCGGGAGGTTCGAGGCGATGGCGGAACCGTCGGCGGAGGTGCTCGCACGGCTGCGGCCGCGGGCGTTGCATCGGGCGGAGGAGGGCCGCAGCCTCAAGCGGGACGAGGCTGCGGCGCTGCTGACGTGCCGTGACGACGACCTCGAGCGTCTGCTGGTGGTGGCGGCGCGGACCCGTGACCGGGCGCCGTGGTACGTCGAGGGGGGATGGGGGCGGACGCAGGATGGCCGCCGGCGGGTGACCTACTCGCGCAAGGTGTTCGTGCCGTTGACGCACCTGTGCCGGGATGCCTGCGGGTACTGCACGTTCGCGTGGCCGCCGAAGAAGGACATGCCGGCGTTCCTGTCCCCCGACCAGGTGCTGGACATCGCGGAGCGTGGCCGGCGGGCGGGCTGCAAGGAGGTGCTGTTCACGCTGGGGGACAAGCCCGAGGAGCGCTACCCGGCGGCGCGTGAGTGGCTGGCGGCGCGGGGGTATGCGACCACGTTGGAGTACCTGCGGGCGGTCGCGATCCAGGTGATCGAGGCGACGGGGATGCTGCCGCATCTGAACCCTGGGGTGATGGGCTGGGCGCAGATGGCGACCTTGAAGCAGGTGGCGCCGTCGATGGGGTTGATGCTGGAGTCGACGTCGCGGCGGCTGCTTGCCAAGGGTGAAGCGCACTTCAACGCGCCCGACAAGGACCCTGCGGTGCGTCTGAAGGTGCTGGAGGATGCGGGGCGGCTGTCGGTGCCGTTCACCTCGGGGCTGCTGATCGGGATCGGGGAGACGCTGGGGGAGCGGGTCGACACGCTGCTTGCGTTGCGGGACGCCCACCGCCGCTACGGGCACGTGCAGGAGGTGATCGTCCAGAACTTCCGGGCCAAGCCGGACACGGCGATGCGGGACCATCCTGAGCCCTCGCTCGAGGATCTGTTGGCGACGGTGGCGACCGCGCGGGTGGTGCTGGGCCCGACGGTGCACGTGCAGGCGCCCCCGAACCTGTCGCCGGAGGTCTACCCGCTGCTGCTGCGGGCGGGGATCGACGACTGGGGTGGGGTGTCGCCGGTGACCCCGGATCATGTGAACCCGGAGGCGCCGTGGCCGCAGCTGGACGAGCTGGCGGCGCGTTCGGCCGACGAGGGGTTCGTGCTGTCGGAGCGGTTGACGGTGTACCCGGAGTACGTGGTGCGGCCCGATCCGTGGCTGGCGGGTCGGATGCGGGCTCCGGTGGGTGTGTTGGCGACGGGTGTGGGCCTGGCGCGTGAGGGTGCGGTGTGCGAGCCGCAGCCGTGGCAGGACCCCGACGTGGTGTCGGGCGAGGTGACCGGGGCCATGGCGGCCGTGATCGACGGGGACGAGGCGGGCGGGTCGGCGGCCGACGGCCGTAACGCCCGCTCGGCCGCGGCCGAGGACGACCTGCATCGGGCGGTGTTCGGGGACGTGCACGTGATCGCGGACGGGGTGCTGGCGGCCAACGCCCCGCGGGTCGAGGGGCGGGCGCGTACACGCATCCGGTCCGAGGTGGCTGCGGCGCTGGCCAAGGCGCAGGCCGGGCGGGTGCTCGACGACGACGAGGCGCTGCTGTTGTTCGACACGACGGGGGTGGAGCTGGATGCGTTGGCTGCCGCGGCCGACGAGGTCCGTGCCGAGCGGGTCGGCGACACGGTGACCTACGTGGTCAACCGCAACATCAACTTCACGAACGTGTGCTACACGGGCTGCCGGTTCTGTGCCTTCGCGCAGCGGCGTGACGACCCGGACGCCTACAACCTGTCGTTGTCCCAGATCGCGGACCGGGCCGAGGAGGCGTGGGCCCAGGGCGCGACCGAGGTGTGCATGCAGGGCGGCATCCACCCGGATCTGCCGGGCGACTACTACTTCCAGGTGCTGGACGCGGTGACGGGCCGGGTGCCCGACATGCACGTGCACGCCTTCAGCCCGATGGAGGTGGTCAACGGCGCGACCCGGCTCGGGATCGGCGTGCGGGAGTGGCTGACCGAGGCCAAGGCGCGGGGGCTGGGGTCGGTGCCGGGCACCGCGGCCGAGATCCTCGACGACGAGGTCCG
>SKJO01000197.1 GCA_007121975.1 Nitriliruptoraceae bacterium
GCGGCGAACAACAGGGCGGCCACACCCACGACGATGCCGACGTAGAGCAGGATGCGACGCGGCGTCATGCCGCTGGCGGTCGATGTCTTGGACACGGTTGCAGACCTCTCTTCGGCTTCTCAGCGGCCCGCGGACGGGCGGGCCGCCAGGCTCAGCACGATCACGGTGACGAACCCGACCAGCGCCATCGCCGGCAGGGTGAAGATCCCGAGCTCCTCGACCCAGCGCACCGCGCACGGGGCCGCCGGATCGCAGGGCCCGCTCAGGCCCGGGTTGCGCTCGATGACCAGGTGCCAGATCGAGATGGCGCCGCCGATCACCGAGATCGGCACGGCGGTGAGCCACACCTGGCCGTCCCGCCGCCACGCAGCGATCGCGAGGATCACCACCAGGGGGTACATCGCGATCCGCTGATACCAGCAGAGCACGCAGGGAACGTAGCCCGCGACCTCCGACATCCACAGCGACCCGGCGGTGGCCACACCCGCCACGCCCGCCGCCACCGGCAGGGCGATCTCGTCACGCAGCCAGGCCGGGACCCGGCCGCGTACGAGCAGCACCAGGGTGCCCACCGCGATCACCAGCGCGGCCACGGTCAGCAGCCCGGCGAGACGGTCGACGGCAGCGATCAACGTGATCCCCGGGAGGTCCGAACGGACGATGAGCAACGACGGGCCACCAGTGCCCGTGCCACCAGGGTGCCCGAAGATGCGGGTGTGCGCCCACCCGTCACGAGGACGGCTCCGAGCGCCCCTCGAGCGGTCCGACCACGACCCGCACCTCACGCACCGAGCCCGCGCCGAGCACCTCCTCCACCCGGGCCTTGAGCTGGGGAAGTAGGTAGCGCAGTTGGGTGGCCCACACCTGGCTCTCGGCCCGGACGACCAGCGTCCCGCCCGCCAGGCGCACCGGCTCGCAGTGCTGGGCGAGATCACCGCCGACCATGTCGTCCCAGCGGTTCCATGCGGTCGCGGCGTTGAGTCGCTCGGTCCAGCCGCGGCGGGCCAGGAACGCCTCCAGGCTGTCACCGACCGGCGTGGGTCGGCTGATGCGCCGCAGGCCGTCGGTGTCCTCCTCGGGCACCGTCCAGTCGTCGTCGCTGGGAGGCGAGGGATCGAACTCCCGCCGTTCCCGACGCGCCCGCTCCCGAGCCTGGGCCCACCGCTTGCGGGCGTAGTGGTGCTCGTCCCGGTCTGCCTGCCCCGCCCGGCGGGGGTCGGGCACCGAGGGGCCACGTGGGCTCATCTCACCCCTCCTCACCGCGTCGCCGAACGCTGCTCGTGCCGCCCTCGAGCCGCACGTCGAGGCGTGCGCCTTCGAGCGGGACGTCCTCCTCGACCGCGGCGGTCACCAGGACCTGGTCGAAGGCCGCACAGGCCTTGGCCAGCCGGGTGCGCCGGGTGGTGTCGAGCTCGGCGAAGACGTCGTCGAGCAGCACGACGGGGCGGTCACCGACCTCGCCCAGGATCTCCTCGGTGGCCAGCTTCAGCGCCAGGGCCAGCGACCACACCTCGCCGTGACTGGCATGCGTGCGCGCCGGCAGGGCCCCGATCGTCAGCTCGAGATCGTCGCGGTGGGGGCCCACCAGCGTCATGCCGCGAGCGAGCTCGTCGTCGGCCCGCTCGTCGAGGCAGTCGCGGAGCCGTCGGGCGATCGGCTCGCGCTCCGGCACCCCGCCGCCCTCCGAACCGGCCACCGTGGTGCCCGTGGCGGCCCGATAGGTGAGCTCCACCGGCTCGGGACGGTCGGCAAGCTCCCGGTAGAAGCGATCCACCGGTCCGGCCAGCGCGCGCACCGCCGCGATCCTCGCGGCCGTGATCTGGGCTCCGTGCTCGACGAGCTGGCGGGTCCAGTCCTCCAGCGTGGCCACGGCGGCCTCACGGGCACCGCCCCCGAGCGTGCGCGCCTGCTTGAGCAGCCGGTTGCGCTGGCGCAGCACCCGCTCGTACTCCCCACGGGCCGCCGCGAACGCCGGCCGCCGCTGGGCGAGCACGTCGTCGAGGAAGCGGCGGCGCTCGGACGGATCCCCGCGGACGATGCCGACGTCCTCGGGCGCGAACAGCACCACCCGCAGGACCCCGAGCGCCTCGTTGGCGCGACGTACGTCCTGACCGTCGACACGGTGTCGCCGGCGACCGCCACCGAGCTCGATCTCGATGGTGCGGCGCCGTCCCTCGTCGGTGGTGGCCTCCACCCGGATCACCCCGAGCTCAGCGCCCGCGCGCACCAGTGGCTGGTCACCCGCCACCCGGTGCGACGAGCCGGTGGCCGCCCGCTGCACCGCTTCGAGCAGGTTGGTCTTGCCCTGGGCGTTGGGACCGACGAGCACGCTCACGCCCGGCTCGAGATCGACCGTGACGTGTCGGTAGGAGCGGACATCGATCAGCTCCAGGCGCCGCAGCCACACCCTGGGACCCTTGTCAGTTGACCCGCATCGGCATCAACAGGTAGGTGAGGTCGTCCACCGGCTCGTCGCCGTCCGCGTGCGGCCGCAGCACGGCCGGCTTGAGGCCGTCTCGCAGCTCGATGCGGATGCGCTCGGTTCCCGTGGCCTCGAGCCCGGCCAACACGAAGGCGGGGTTGAACGCGATCGTCAGGCCTTCACCGTCGATCTCGGCGGGCAGCGCCTCGGCCGCGTCACCGATCTCCTGGGTGCCCGCCTGCAGGTCGACGGTGCCGTCGCCAAAGGTCAGCGACACCGGCGTGTTGGCCTGGCCCATGGCCACGACCGCGACACGCTGCAGTGCCTCGACGAGCGCGGCGCGGTCGACGACCACCGAGGTCTCGTGCGCATCAGGCAGCAGTGCGCGGTAGTTGGGAAAGCTGCCCTCGATCAGCCGGGTCGTCAGCCGGCGGTCGCCGAACAGGAACGACACCTGCCCTTCTTCGAGCGCGATCGTGAGCGACCCACCGGCTTCGCTCGCGGCCTTGGCGGCCTCCTGCAGGGCGCGCGAGGGCACCAGCGCCGTGCCCTCGACGCCATCGTCCCAGGCCAGCGAGCGCACGGCGAGGCGGTAGCTGTCGGTCGCCGCTGCGGTCAACGAGCCGCTGGTGGCCTCGAGGTTCACGCCGGTGAGCACCGGCCGGGCCTCGTCGGTGGAGGCGGCGCGGGCGACCTGGGCGACCAGCCGTGCGAACGCGTCGGCCTTGACCACCCCCTGGCCAGCGTCCTCGGCCGGCTCAGGCAGGCTCGGGAAGTCCTCGACCGGCATCCCCCGCACGTGGAAGGTGGCACGGCCGCAGGAGATCTCGACCCGGTCGGGTTCGCCGGACAGCTCCACGGGAGCCTCGGGGAACTTGGCGACCAGCTGGGACAGCAGCCGGCCGGGCAGCAGCACCCGACCGGGTTCGTCGATCTGCACCGGCAGGGAGATCTCCGCGGCGACCTCGAGGTCGGTCGCCCGGCAGGTCAGTCGCCCTTCGTCCGCCTCGAGCAGCACGCCGGACAAAGCGGGCAGCGTCACACGCGCCCCGACCGTGCGGGTGGCCCAGGACACGGCCTCGGCGAATTCGGTGCGCTCGGCACGCAGCTTCACGTGTGGTCCCTCCTCCTCGTCATCCACACCGCTGA
>SKJO01000052.1 GCA_007121975.1 Nitriliruptoraceae bacterium
ATGATCCAGGCGCTCGAGGCCGGGGCGGACGAGTACGTCATGAAGCCGTTCACGGCTGCGGTCATCCGGGACAAGCTTCGGATGCTCGGCGTCGAGGTCTGAGGGGGACTCCGATGCCCAAGACACGCGTGCTCGTCGTCGACGACGCCGTGGTCGTGCGCCGCCTGGTCAGCGACGCCCTGTCCTCGGCGCCAGGTATCGAGGTGGCCGGAACTGCACCCAACGGCAAGGTGGCGCTGAGCAAGATCCCCCAGGTCAACCCGGATCTGGTCACCCTGGATGTCGAGATGCCGGTCATGGACGGCATCGCGACCCTCACCGAACTGCGCAAGACCTACCCCAACCTGCCCGTGATCATGTTCTCCACCCTCACCGAGCGCGGCACCGCGGTCACGATGGACGCGCTGCTTCGCGGCGCCAACGACTACGTGACCAAGCCGGCCAACGTCGGCGGGGTGCAGGAGTCCGTGGTCGCGATCCGTGAGCAGTTGGTGCCCAAGATCCATGCGCTGTGTGGGGGTATGCCCGCCGCAGCGGCGGCCCTCAATCGCCGCCCCGCACCCCGGCCGGCACCTCCGCGCCCCAAGCGCCGGACCCAGGTGCCCGACCACCGGGTGGACATCGTGATCGTCGGCATCTCGACCGGGGGCCCCAACGCGCTCGCCGAGGTGCTGCCGGCGCTGCCGCGCGACCTCGGTGTCCCGGTCGTGATCGTCCAGCACATGCCCCCGATGTTCACCAAGCTGCTCGCCGAGCGTCTCGACAAGACCTGCCAGTTGCCGGTGGTCGAAGCCCGGCAGGGCACCCTGATCGTGCCCAACCGCATCCTCATCGCGCCCGGCGACCACCACCTCGAGCTGCGGCAGCGCGGCAACGGAGTGGTATCGGTACTCACCAAGGACCCGCCCGAGAACTCCTGCCGGCCGGCCGCCGACGTGCTGTTCCGCACCGCGGTCAAGGTCTACGGCGCCGGCTGCCTCGCGGTGGTCCTGACCGGGATGGGATACGACGGGCGCCGGGGCAGCCACCATGTGGTGGAGGCCGGCGGCCGGGTGATCGCGCAGGATGAGGCCACCAGCGTGGTCTGGGGCATGCCCGGTGGCGTGGTCCAGGACGGCCTGGCCGACGAGGTACTGCCGCTGTCGGCGGTCGCCGACCGCATCGTCAAGCGGGTGCGATCCAGCCATCGCAACCACGCTGCGAGACCGGAGGTGCGGGCATGACCCTCACCCGTGCCGACGCCGACTACGTCCGCGATCTCGTGCGCGAACGTTCGGCGATCGTGCTGGACGGCAGCAAGGACTACCTGATCGAGTCGCGCCTGGCTCCGGTCGCGCGCAAGAACGGGCTGGGGTCGCTCGAGGAGCTCGTCTTCCGCCTGCGCCGGGAGCGCAGCGGTCCGCTGCACGACCTGGTCGTGGACGCCATGACCACCAACGAGACCACCTTCTTCCGCGACGTGGGGTTGTGGCAGGCGCTCGAGGACAAGATCCTGCCCGACCTGTTCTCCCGCCGTGCCGCCCAGAAGAGCGCCACCTTCTGGTCCGCCGCGTGCTCCAGCGGCCAGGAGCCCTACAGCCTGGCGATGATGCTGGTCGATCGCTTCCCCCAGATCGTGCGGACCTGGAACATCCGGATCCTGGCCACCGATCTGTCCTCGGAGATGCTCGGCCGTGCGGCCGCCGGCCGTTACACCCAGCTCGAGGTCAACCGCGGCATGCCTGCCCGCTCCCTGGTCACCCACTTCCGGCGCACCGGGGCGATGTGGCAGGTGTCGGACCGACTTCGCGAGATGGTCGAGTTCCGGGCCATCAACCTGGTCAGGCCTTGGCCGTTCGTGCCCGAGGTCGACGTGCTGTTCATGCGCAACGTGCTCATCTACTTCGACCTGGGCACCAAGCGCGAGATCCTCGGGCGCTGCCGCAAGTCCCTGCGCACCGGGGGTCACCTCATCCTCGGCACCTCGGAGACCACCCTCAACATCGACGAGAGCTTCCAACGTACGGTCCACGGACCGGCGACCACCTACCGACCGAAGTGATCACCCAACGGAGCACGACCATGGAAACGCTGCATGTCGACCTCTACCGCATCGCGGCGGACATCTGGAACGCCATGCTCGGCCTTGACCTCGAACCCGATCGCCCCGTCGACGTGCACGCTCCCGATGAGCGGGTGGTGACGGGTACGGTGCTCATCACCGGTGACTGGGAGGGGGCGGTCACGGTCCAGACCACCGAGCAGCACGCCATCCGTTCCACCGGCCTCATGATGATGATGGAAGACGATGAGATCGAGGAAGAGGATGTCGCCGACACGGTCGGGGAGCTGGCCAACATGGCCGGTGGCAACGTCAAGGGGCTGCTCGAGGGCACCTGCCAGCTGTCCCTGCCCTCGGTCACCAGCGGCCGTGACTACCACGTGTCCATTCCCGGCACCAAGGTGGTGCAGCGCTCCGCCCTCGACTGCGAGGGTCAACTGGTCGTCGTCAGTCTTCTCCAGCGCCAGAACGGTGCTGGCTGAGGCCCCCGTCCACCCCGTCCCTTCCCCATCCGGGCCCGTACGAAGGACCCTGCCGTGAACATCCTCGTCGTCGACGACAGCAAGGCGATGCGTGCCATCGTCAAGCGCGCCCTGTCCAAGATCGGCCGCTTCGCGGGGGCGACCTTCCGCGACGCCGTCGACGGACAGCAGGCGCTGGCCGCGATCCAGGAGGACAAGCCCGACCTGGTGCTCTCCGACTGGAACATGCCGGAGATGACCGGTATCGAGCTGCTCCAGGCACTCAACGACGCCGGCATTTCGGTGCCCTTCGGGTTCGTGACCTCCGAGTCCACCCCGGAGATGCACGAGCTGGCCAAGACCCACGGTGCCCGCTTCATGGTGAGCAAGCCGTTCACGCCCGAGTCGTTGGACCGGGCGCTCGAAGGCGTGGTGTGATCCGATGAATGGCCGCTGTCCGCTGCCTGCCCGGGCCTCGTTCCGGGATCTGCTGCGCGACCTGTTCGGCCGCCCCGTGACGGTGCGTCCGGGCCCCGCCCAGGAACTCGACGCCAAGCGGATGGCCTACCTCGCCGCCTACCGCTTCGATGATGGCTCGCCGGCGGCGGTCGCGGTGACCGATCAGACGTTGTCGGTCGCGGCAGCGGCGGCGATCGCGATGATGCCGCCCAAGGAGACCTTCGAGCAGGTCGAGGCCGAGGGTGGACTCGACGAGGAGCTCGTCGAGTTCCTGCACGAGGTCGTGAACATCACCGCCAAGCTGCTCAACAGCCCCACGACGGCGCACGTGGTGCTGCGCCAGCTCGACCCGGTTCCCGGCGAGGTCTTCGCCGATATCGCCGAGGTGGCGCTCAATCCGTCGATCCGCCACGATTGGCAGGTAGGGGTCGAAGGCTACGGCGAAGGATCCATCACCTTCCTGGGCTGATCTGGGGCTCGAAGGCGGGGCATGTCGGGCGACCCTGCGGGCGCGGCCCCGGGGGCGCGGCCGGGGTGGCGCGGACGGGGCGGCGCGGACGGGGCCGGATCACGGGTGGC
>SKJO01000059.1 GCA_007121975.1 Nitriliruptoraceae bacterium
CAGGCAGGCGACGCTACCGACCGCGTCCCGCGGCTGACCGTGCACCCCGAGCGGCTCGACCGAACCGAGGTGGCCGCTCCCTCGACCCTTGGGCAGGCACTGGACCTCGCCCGACGTGCCCGCCGACCCGATCCGCCACCGGAGCCCTGAGTCCCGAGAGGCCCGGCGGCGGCGGACTCCGGCTGGCTCAGCCGGGCGCCGCGAACGGGCGGCGTACCGGCTCGTTGTCCCGCAGGGCCGCGGCCACCATCGGCACCGTGGGCGTGCCATGGGACAGGACCTGCTGGTGGAACCGGGCCGGGTCGAACTCCTCGCCCTCGATCCGCTCGCGCTCGAGCCGCAGGTCGAGCAGTTCCTCCCCGCCCACGAAGTAGGCACACAGCTGTCCGGGAGCGACCTTGGCGCGGGCCACGGTCGCGCGGGCCTGCGCGGGCGGCTGCAGCGCAGGCCCGGTGAGCAGCCGGACCGCGTCGTCGTCATCGAGGGTGCCGGCATGCAGTCCGACATCGAGCAGCGCGAAGGCCGCCACCTGCAGTTCGAGCCGGCGCTGGGTCAGGCGGTAGTCGTCGCCCGGGACCGACACCTGCTCGTCGTCGCCGAACCCGGCGGCGAGAGCCTGGCGCTCGATGTAGACCGCCCACCCCTCGGCGAACACCGGCCGCGACAGCAGCCGCCGAGCCAGCCGCGGGTGGCGGGCGGCATGCTCGAGCTGCACGAAGTGGCCGGGATAACCCTCATGGATCGCCAGCGACCGCAGCTGGGCCGGGTGGTACTCCCGGAGGTAGGGACGGGCCTGCTCCTGGTTCCACCGGTCGGGCACCGGGGCGAGGTAGAAGGTGCAGCCGGCGTCAGGGCGCAGCGGCGGCGGCGGGACGAGGAAGGCGACCGCGATGCCCCGCAGGTGGGGCGGCACCTCGCGCACCACGAGCCGGTCGGCCGGCGGCAGGTCGGTCAACCCGGTGGCCGCGACGAACGCGCGGGCCTCGTGCAGCGCCCGCCGGGCCTCTGCGACGAGCTGATCGGGGCGCACGGCGGTGTCCGCGATCTGCTCCAGGCTGCGCCGGAGGCATTCCTGGGGATCGCCCGGGCGCGCCTCGCCGGGGAACCGCCGCTGCCAACCGGCCTGGGCAAGCTCGTCGAGCTCGGCGGTGACCTGGCGCATCCAGGTCCGCGCGCGATCCTCGATGTCGCGGGGATCCATGGACGTGCCGAGCCCCGCCCGCAGAGTCAACGCATGATCGCGGGCACCCAGCCGCCAGTCGGCGGCCGGCTCCTCGGACAGTTCGGCGAGCAGGGCCCCGTAGGCCTCGAGTCCCTCGCCGGCCACCTCGCCGGCATCCCGGGCCGGCGAGACATCGACCCCGAGCGCCTCGGCTCGGCGGGGCAGCTCGTCGCGCACCAGCGCCAGCAGACCGGGCAGTCGCTCGGCGGCGACATCGAGGTGGGGGGCCGGCGAGGAACTCAGCAGCCGTCCGGCCTGCTCGAGCAGCACCGGAACCCGACGCGCTCGCTGGGCGGCCGCCTCGAGCCGGCAGCACTGGTCGCCGGGCGACGCGTCCGCGACCCGCAGCAGCTCATGGATGCCGGCCGAGATCGTGTCGAGCACCGCGAGTGGATCGAGCACGAACCGTGGGCGCTCATCGAGCAGGAACCGGCGGTAGACGACCTCCTGCTCGAGCAGCAGCAGGTCGTCGCGCGCCTCACGATCCGCACCACGCACCTCGGGGTCGACCTCGCCCAGCACCGCAGCGACCTCGGCAGCCAGCACGGCCAGATCCCGGCTGCGCTGGGCCAGGGCGTCGGGGGCGAGGTCCGGCAGTTCGCCGTCGCGACCATCGAGTCCGGTCCGAGTGGCCTGGACTGGTTCATGCGTCCGCACATGATCGAGGAAACGCCCGACGAGCAGGTCAGCGCGGTGCTGGTGCTCGGTCTCGGACACGTCGACTGCCTTCCGCGGAAGCCTGGACGGTAGTCGCTACTCGGGCGGACGGTGGCGCGGTTGGTAGCATCACGGTCGCCCGTGGGACGGTGCGCGGCACCGAGCCGGTCGCAGCGGACCGCCCCCGCGTGGCACCTCACCGCGACGCCGGCGACCCGGCGGGTGCGGATCACCGCGAGTTGCGATCGCCAGGCGCGTGCCCGTCCCGACGGCGCCGGGGATCGCCCGGACGAGAGACGCACGTGACCAAGACCTTCCGTGACCTGGGGGTCGACGACCGCCTGTGCGACGCGCTCGATGCACAGGGCATCGTCACTCCTTTCCCCATCCAGGAGCTCACGCTCCCCCTCGCGCTCGACGGCCATGACCTCATCGGTCAGGCCCGGACCGGGACCGGCAAGACGCTGGCCTTCGGGCTGCCGTTGCTGCAGCGGGTGGACACCACCAAGCGGGCCACCCAGGCACTGGTGGTGGTCCCGACCCGCGAACTGTGCGTGCAGGTGCATGACGACCTGCAGATCGGCGGCGTGCTCGGGGTGCGCACGATCAGCGTCTACGGTGGCGTGCCCTATGAGGCCCAGATCGAGGCGTTGACCACCGGCGTCCACGTCGTCGTGGGGACACCCGGCCGGCTGATCGACCACCTCAACCGCGGCAACCTGCGTCTGGCCGACGTGCGCACGCTGGTGCTCGACGAAGCCGACGAGATGCTCGACATGGGCTTCCTACCCGACGTCGAGCGGCTCATCGAGGCCTGCCCCGAGCAGCGCCACACGATGCTGTTCTCCGCGACGATGCCGACCGCCATCGTCAAGCTGGCCCGTCGCTACCTCAACCACCCGACCTTCACCCGGGCCGACACCGAGGCCCACGAAACCGCACCCAACGTCGAGCAGCACTTCTTCAGCGTCCATCGGATGGACAAGCCGCGGGTGCTCGCGCGCATCCTGCAGACCCCCGACCGGGGCGGCGCGTTCGTCTTCGTGCGCACCAAGCACATGGCCGATCGCCTCGTCGAGGAACTCGGAACCCTGGGCACCGCGGCCATCGCGATCCACGGCGACCTGCGCCAGACCACCCGGGAGCGCAACCTCGACCGGTTCCGTGCCGGGAAGGCCGACGTGCTGGTCGCGACGGAAGTCGCGGCCCGAGGTCTGGATGTCTCGGGCGTCAGCCACGTGTTCAACTACGACTGCCCCGACGACGAGAAGATGTACCTGCACCGCATCGGGCGCACGGCCCGTGCGGGTGCCAAGGGCGTGGCGGTCACCTTCGCCGAGTTCAACGAGGCCGACCGCCTCAACGTGATCCGCAAGGCCGTGGGCGCGACCGACGACGAGGTGGAGGCGGTCTTCTCGACCTCCGAGCTGCTCACGCAGCGCTTCGGCCTCCCCTCGGAGCGCCCCTGGGACCGGTTTGCGACCAGCCCACCGCGCAGCAGCCGTGAACGCAGCGGGGACTCCGCCGACCGTGACCGCCGCCGCGGGCGGACCGACGGACGGCCCAAGTCCACCCCGGGGACATCGGCTGAGGGGCGCCGGCGACGGCCCCGCGCCGAGGCGACCGTGTCCCGCGCCGAGCCGACCGAGGCAGCAGCC
>SKJO01000341.1 GCA_007121975.1 Nitriliruptoraceae bacterium
CCGACGCGGACCGCCTGAAGGGGGCAGTCGAAGGCTTCCGCGGCGACGCGGGCAGAGCCGGCCGCGCTCAGCGAGCGTGCCGATCCGTCGTAGCCGAGGATGACACGCCGAAAGAGCACGAGGACTCCTGGGTCGTCGCTTCCTTCCCGATGCAGGATAGACCGGACCGGGGAGCCCGCACCATGTGCGGTCCCGGTAGGTTCCGGCGCCCATGGTCCTCATCCCCCTGATCGCGCTGCTCGCCGCGATCGTCAAGTCCGCCACCGGCTTCGGCCTTGCGCTGGTGGTGGTCGGGCTCGGAGCCGTGGCGATCGGCCCACAGCATGCGATCCCGCTGGCGGCCCTGCTCGACGTGGCCACCGGACTTGCGCTGCTGCACCAGACCCGGGCCCGGCCGCGTCCGCCCGTGTGGCGGCCGATGGCCGTGGCGATGGGGACCGGCTCACTGGTCGGCGCCCTGCTGTTCGCCCGCGTCGACGCCGAGCGCCTGGTGGCCCCCATCGGGGTGATCGTGCTGGTCAGCGC
The DNA here is from genome assembly GCA_007121975.1 of Nitriliruptoraceae bacterium. GTDB lineage: Bacteria > Actinomycetota > Nitriliruptoria > Nitriliruptorales > Nitriliruptoraceae > SKJO01. The sequence continues at coordinate 526 of SKJO01000341.1, forward strand.
GGTGCTGCTCACCATCGTGCGCCGCCGCGAGCAGCCGCGCGAGCGCCGGGGCCTGTCACCGTCCGTCGGGACCGGGGTCGCCGGGCTCGGCGGGGTGCTCGGAGGGCTGTTCGGGCCCGGAGGACCGCCGGTGGTGATCGCCGCCACGCTCGCCTACGACAAGACCGACTTCCGGGCGCTGCTGGCCCCGGTGTTCCTCGTCGCTGCCGTGGTGCGGTCGGTGACCTACGTGGCGACGGGCACGATGACTGCGACCGCCGCGCTCGGTGCGGTGCTGGCGCTGGTGGTGCTGCCCGTCGGCGCCTGGATCGGTGGCTGGCTGCACGGCCGGCTCTCCGAGCCGGCGTTCGACGTGCTGGTCGCGGCGCTGCTGGTCGGCACCGGGCTGCGCCTGCTGTGGTGAGGGCCCGAGGTCCGGCTCACCAGGTACGCAGCCGTTGAAGCAGTCGCTCGATCTCCTGCGCGGTGGCGGCCTCCGCCACGCGGACCGCCTCCACCGCCGAGGGACCCAGCCGGGGTGCGAGATCCTCGGTGGCGGCCTGCGCGACCTCGGCGATCCGGGTCGATCCGGCGGCCAGTTCCTCGGCGATGGCGGTCATCTGCCGGGCGACCTGCGGGGTGCCCCAGCGTCCGCCGTCGACTCCGGCCTCCAGCCGCCGCTCACGCGCCTCGAGCTGCCAGTGGATCGCCTCGTCGCGCGCGATCCCCGCGACCACCTGCAGGCGTGCGAGCAGGTCGTCGAGGTCCCCCAGCGGCAGCGGTTCGCGCACGGCCCGCAGACGTTCGAGCTCGGCCACCGCGTGCAGCAGCACCTCGGCATCCGCGACGTCGAGGTACCGGTCCCACAGCGCTGGCACGGCGGTCTCCTGCGGCGGCGCGCCCACGGACCGCTCCGTGGACGCCTCGAGCCGGATCGGGCGCCTGCCCGGCGCCTCGCCGTCTACGCTACCGGTGTTGGGGTACGACGACAGCAGGGAGTGCAACGGTGCCCACCCCACCGCCGTCCCGCCGCCCGCACCTGAGCGTGGTTCCCGACGTCGCCCAGGATCCGGCGCCGCCGGGCGAGGACACACCGGGCGGCGACGAGCCGTCCAGCGAGGAGCGCCTGGCTGCTGCCCGCCGCCACCCGGTGCTCGCCGACACCCTGCGCCGGGGGGCGCGGGACCTGGCGACCGAGGCTGGCCGCCGGCACCACCCGGGCAGTCCGGACCGGGCCACGCCAGCCTCCGACGAGGTCGTCGAGGCCGGTACGGCCTACGTGCGTCACCTCGCCGCGGCGCTGTCCACGGGCCGCCCCGCGCTGTTCGACGAGTACCTCGGCTGGGTGACCCACCTGACCTCCTCCCCGGGGATCGGCTCGGAGGAGCTCTCCGGCCACCTCGCGGTGCTCGCCGAGGTCATCGCCGAGCGGGTCGCCGCCGAGGACGCCGAGGTGGTGGGGGGGCTGATCGAGCGCAGCCTGGCGTCGCTGCCGCAGTCCGCGCCCGAATCGGCGTCCTACCTCGACGTCCACACCGAGCTCGGTGCGCTCGGCAGCGAGGTGCTCGAACTGCTGCTCGCCGGCGACCGGCATGGGGCCATCACCAGGGTCCTGGAGGCGGCCGACGGCGGGGTCGGCGTCGAGGACCTCTACCTCGGCGTGTTCCAGCCCTGCCTGTGGGAGGTGGGCCGGCGCTGGCAGTCGGGGCGGGTCACCGTCGCCCAGGAGCACTTCGTGACCGCCGCGATCCAGTTGGCGATGGCCCAGCTCTACCCGCGTGTGTTCTCCACCCCGCGGGTCTACCGCACGGTCGTGGTGGCCAGCGTCGGTGGTGAACTGCACGAACTCGGTGGGCGGATGGTCGCCGACATCTTCGAGCTGCGGGGCTGGGATGCGCACTTCGTCGGGGCCAACGTGCCGGCGGGCAGCGTCGCCGACCTCGCCGCGAAGGTCGAGGCCGACATCGTCGCGGTGTCGGCGACCCTGCCCAGCCACCTGCCCGACGTCGAGGAGGTCGTGCGCGCGGTGCGGGCACGCAGCGATGCCCGGGTGCTGGTCGGGGGACGGCCCTTCAACCGTGTCCCCGACCTGTGGCGGGTCGTGGGCGCGGATGGCACCGCCGTGGATGCGGTCGCGGCCGTCGAGCAGGCCGGGCGTCTGGTCCAGGAGCCATGATGCCCCTGCAGCATCCGTCGATGACGGGGCTGGTGATCCGCTGCCACCTCGACGGGACCGTGGACACGGTGGTACTCGATGCCGTCGGCACCGGGTTGCGCCCGGAGTCCAGCCTCATGGAGGGGCTGGCGCCCGACCGGGTCGAGGACGGGTTGTGGCTGCTCACCGATGTGGTCGAGGGCCGGCTGCGGGGTCTGCGGGCCCTCGAGGTCGTTGACACGCACGGTGCCCGCCACCACCTGCTCGCCACCGGCTGCGCGGTCGACGGCGACGCCGGGCGACGGGTGGTGCTGGTCGCCGCCAGGGACCCCGAACGACTCCGCGCGGTGGTGTCGTCGCTGGCCGCACAGGACGCCTACCTCGGCGATCGTCTGACGGCGGCGCTCGCTCCGCAGCCGGTCGCCGACGACCCGGATCGCTCGGCCCTGCTGGCGCTGAGCGCGGCCAACAACGAGCTGATGGGCCTGCACCGTCAGCTGTCGCGTCGCACGGCCGAGCTCGAGGCGATCAACCGGCGCAAGGACGAGATCCTGGGCATGGTCGCCCATGACCTGCGTAACCCGTTGGGTTCGATCGGCGGCTTCAGCCGGGCGCTCGAGCGCCAACTGGAGGGCCGCCTCGACGAGCGGGCCGCGCTCATGCTCGAGCGCATCTCCCGGCTCAGCGACCGTATGCTGCGGCTGGTCGAGGACCTGCTCGACGTGTCGGTGATCGAGGGCGGAGCGCTGCGCCTGGAGCTGCAGGCGGCCCGGGTCGTACCGCTGGTCGCCGAGGTGGTGGACAGCCACCGCTACCCGGCGGCCCGCAAGGGCATCCTCATCGACCTCGACGTGCCCGACGATCCGATCGTGGCGC
>SKJO01000495.1 GCA_007121975.1 Nitriliruptoraceae bacterium
CTGACCCACAGTTCACGCCCCTGGGCGTCGATCGCGCGACCGGTGGCGGTGAAGGTGGGCTGTCGGCGGGCGACCACCTCGGCGAGCTCGGCGTCGACCGCGTCGCGGTCCTCGGCCGGGACGTGCAGGCGGAACAGGTCAGGGCCGGCCGGCAGCTCGTCGGGTTCGCGGCCGTGGATCCGCCACCACCGCTCGGAGTAGAAGCTCTCGCCGGTGACCAGGTCGATGTCCCACCAGCCATCGTTGGTGGCCGTCAGCACCCGCTGGAGCAGCTCCTCGCGCTCGCGCACCGCCGTCAGCGCGTGGTGCAGCTCGGTGATGTCCTGCACCGTGCCACGCAGCCCGGCGGGCGTCCCCTGGTCGTCCAGCTCGCGGTGGGAGACCGCCCGCACGACGCGGCTCTCCCCATCGGGACGCAGCAGCCGGTAGGTCAGCTCGACCGGCACCTCGCTGCTCAGCGCCTGCTGGCTGGCGGCCGCGAACTGCCCGCGGTCCTCGGGGTGCACCAGCTCCGCGAAGCGCTGCATCGTCAGCCGCGGGTCGTCGGGCTCGAGGCCCGCCAGTCCGTGCAGGGATGCCGAGCCGGTGAGCACGCCACTGGTCACGTCTGCGTGCCAGGTGCCCAGACGCGCCAGGCTCTGGGCCTGCTCGAGCCGGGCGTTGGCCACGTCGAGCTCACCCCGACGGTCCTCGAGCTCGGAGACGTCGGTGACCACCACGGTGAACCCCGCCACCGACCCGTCGGGACCGAGGCTGGCGCCGACCGCGACCTGCACCGATACCAGCCTGCCGGTGGCGTGGCGCAGCCGTGCCTGCTGACGCAGCGAGACCCCGACCGCGGAGCGCAGCCGCTGCTGCCAGCGCTGCTGCTCGCGGGGGTCGCCAGCGCTCAGCAGCTCGGCGACGGGGCGTGCGACGAGGTCACCGACGGCGACCCCGAGCAGGTCGGCGATCCGGGCGTTGGCGGCCACGATCCGCCCGTCCACGTCGACCTCGAGCAGGCCGTCGGCCGACTGCTCGACGAGCTCCTCGAGGTGGTGCAGGCGGGCAAGCTCCGCGGAGACGTCCTGCACGAGCGCAGCGAGCATCCCGAGCTCCGCAACCGCCACCGGCTGCCAGCGCAGCGCCCGGTACCCGCCCTGCTGGTGGCGCAGCCGGGTGGTGAACGGGTCGGTCGTGACACCGGCGCGCAGCTGCTGCAGCGCCTGCTCGACCGCTCGACGGTCCCCGGGATGCACCAGTTCGTCGACCAGCCGACCCAGCAGCCGTTCGCACGGCCAGCCCAGGACCTCGGGCCAGGCGCTGCCCAGGGCCAGGAACCGCCCGTCGGCGTCGAGCACGGCCCGCAGCGACGGGCTCTGCGCCAGGAACCAGCCCGGACTGCCCACCGGCATCCCGGCGGGCTCGGGGATGACGAAGGCCCGGGCCACAGCGGCCACCTCGGGGTCGTCGATCGCCTCCGAGAGAGCCGGGCACCGGTCGGCCATGTGGTCCTCCGACGTTGACGGGCGTTCTGCGCCGCGCGCTCAGCAATCTAGCAACGGACGAACGGACGGCCGGACGGCCGGAAGGTCGAACACACGCCGGATCGACCCAGGGGCTGGAGCATCGGGTCAGCCGCGCTGCCGCATCGCCGCGAGCGCTTCGCGCAGCGGCACCCGACCCCGGGTGCGCAGCACGCCACCACGATAGACCCGCCCGGCGAGCGGGATCAGCACCGCGATCAAGGCGGCGGCGAGCAGGATCGACACCGCCACCTCGACCCAGGACGCCATGCCCGCCGAGATCAGGATCGGCTGCACGATCGGGGCGGTGAACGGCACGACCCCGGCGACGCTGGCGACCACCGAGTCGGGCGCGGCCAGCGCGAACTGGGCGGCGAACAGGGCGAACACGAGGACGATGATGACCGGCATCACCACGCTCTGCAGGTCCTCGACCCGGCTGACCAGCGCCCCGGCCATCGCGAACAACGAGGCGTAGAGCAGGTAGCCGAGCACGAACCAGGGCACGACCAGCGCGAGCGCGCCCCAGCTGGCCGCTGGGATGTCCAGCACCCCGGTGGCCAGCAGCCCACCGACCCCCACCACGGCGAACAGCACGATCTGCAGCAGGCCGAGCGCACCCAGCCCGAGGATCTTGCCGCCGAGCAGCTCGCTGGGCCGCATCGAGGCCAGCAGCACCTCCACGACCCGTGACTGCTTCTCCTCCACGATGCCCTGCGACACCCACTGTCCGTAGATCACCAGCAGGCCGTAGAGCAGGAATACCGCCGCGTACACCACCAGGATCGACGGGTCGAACACGTCGATGGCCTCGTCGCGCTCCTCGAGCGCTTCGACCTGCAGGGGCGCGACGGCGAACAACTGCGCACGCATCTCGGGCGCGACCCCCGCCTCGTCGAGCACCGCATCGAGGCGGTGGGCGTTGGCGGCGCTGGCCAGCAGCGAGCTGAGCCGGGGGCCCATCGACCGTTCGACCACCGCGCTGGCGGCGTCGAGCAGCACGGCGTCGACCTCGCCGTCGAGCAGCGACTGGTCGGCCGCAGCACGATCGTCGAGCGCCACCACCTCGACGTCGAGGTCGAACGCGGCCGCCTGGCCCACCGCGAGCTCACCGACGGCGGCGGCCTCGTCGCCGATCACGCCGAGCGAGGTGGTGGGGTCGTCGTCGACGAACAGGGCCGGGGCCAGCACCGAGCCGAGGATCACGACCAGCACGACGAGGTTGGAGATCACGAACGCCTTGCTGCGCAGGCGCTCGGTGAACTCGCGGGTGGCGACCAGCAGCAGGACCCTCACGCCGACACCTCCGCCTGCACGACCTCGCGGTACAGCTCGGCGAGGGTGGGCTGCTGTCGGGCGAAGTGATGGACCGTGCCGGCCCGGCGGGCGGCGTCGAGCAGGGCCTGGTCGTCGGTGCCGTCGGTGAGCTGGACCAGCACCCCGTGCGGGTCGCGGGTGAGCACCTCCACCCCGGGAAGCGTCGCCGCCCAGTCGAGCTCGGTCGCCACCTCGACACGCCAGACCGGACGCCGATCCCCCTCCCGCAGCTCCCGGACCGTGCCGTTGGCGACCAGCCGACCCGCATCGATGATCGCCACCGCGTCGCACAGCCGCTCGACGAGCTCGAGTTGATGGCTGGAGAACACCACCGGCACCCCCGCGGCAGCCCGCTCGAGCAGCACCTCGCTGAGCGCGTCGACACCGACGGGATCGAGTCCGCTGAACGGCTCGTCGAGCACCAGCAGCGCCGGATCGTGGACCAGCGCAGCCGCGAGCTGCACCCGCTGCTGGTTGCCCAGCGAGAGGTTCTCGAGTGGTTCGTGCGCGCGGTCGGCCAGCCCGAGTCGCGCCAGCCACCCGTGGGCGGCCGCGGCGGCGGCTGCACGGGTCAGGCCGTGCAGCCGGCCGAGGTAGGTCAGCTGCCGCAGGGGTGGTGTGCGCGGGTACAGGCCGCGCTCCTCGGGCAGGTAGCCGAAGCTGGCCCGGGTGTGGCGGTCCACCGGCCTCCCGGCGAAGCGCACCTCGC
>SKJO01000404.1 GCA_007121975.1 Nitriliruptoraceae bacterium
TCGTAGTCGAAGTTCATGCCAGCCCAGATCCGGTTCTGGCTATCCACCGCCGGCCCGCAGCGGTTGCCGCGGCGCTGGATCTCCCAGGAGATGTCGCCGGTTGCCGCGTCGAACGCCACGAGGGCGTTGCGACTGATCTCCGGGTTGAACACCGGCACGATCAGGTCACCATCGGGCCCGATGATCGGGCTGTGTATCGCTCTGAGACCGCCTCCGAGGTAGCCGTCAGGCGCTACGGCGGTGGACAGCGACGTGAGGTCAACGGCCCACTTCAGTCCGGGATCGCTGGGGCCGTCGGCGGCGCCTCGCATCGTGTTCTGTGCGTCCGCAGAGCCCTGCGGCCAGGGGCTCGTGGGTGTCTGCGCATCCGCACGGACAGGTGCGGCGAGCGCAGCCACCAGCGCCAGTAGCGCACAGAGCCACAGCCACGTGCGGTGGTTCGCTCGCGCAGGCAGCACAGCCCCCGGCGGTTCCCGCCGTCGTCCGTCACGTCCCTCTTCATACATCAAGCGCAGCATCGCACGGACCCCTTCCCCCAACGCGTCCCGGTTGTCTGCTTCCCGCCGCGACCATACAGGTGCATCGGCCGACGTCAAGGGGATGCTCGCCGTCGTGGGGCGTGAGTGGTGGGGCCGCTGGTGCGGCCGCGGTCGCCGTTGGCGTCGGTTCGGGGGGCTGTCTGGCAGGGGCTTCAGGCTGCTCTGGCCAGGGCGGCGAGGACGGGGTCGAGGGTTTCGTCCGGGTGCGGCCCGTTGGACCACGCCGGTGGTCTTCGCCGGTGCCACAGCATGGCTCGCAGGGCGACGAACGCGTCGGCCAACGACCGGTCGGTTCTGTGCGGATACCCGGGGGTGGGGTCCAGGAGCGGGTGGGCGCCCCCTCCATGAGCAGTGGGTCGGGGTGAAGCGCAGGTCTGCGGGTTCTTCGCCAGCCACTGCTTCGCATCCGCATGGTTGTGGGCGCCAGTGTTGTCGACCACGATGGGCAGCTGCTGCCGTGGGCAAGGCTTGGCCACCAGCTCGAGGAGCCTCAGGAACTCCACGCCACGGTGCCGTGGAGAGCACGCATCGGTCATGTTGCCGGTTGCGACCTCCAACGCGGCGAACAGGGTGGTGGTGCCGTGCCGGCGGTGTCGGTGAGCTTGGCCACGAACTGCGGGTCGGTGAAGAACTCGGAGCTGTCCGAGCGCCAGGGTGGAGAGCTGGCCAGGGCTTCCACAGCCGGGTGAGGGTCGCATGCGGCACGTCACCCGGATGCTTGGCCAGCAGTCGCGAGGACCAGTGCGTGAACCCAAGCTCCTCGGCCGGCGGCACGAGCCGGGCGCGCTCACGGTCTGGCACCGAAACCGTCCGGGGCTGGACGCGGGATACCAGGACCTCCCGGTCCGCTTCGCAGCCGTCCAGCACGTTCGCCTGGTTGCCCGTGCCTGCAGCACCTGCCCTCAACACCCGACCAGCAAGGAACCTACGTCACGGACGACGAACGCCCGACCGCCGACTCGGCGACCGTCGTGACGGTGTCGAGGTCCGGTCCGGAGACCAGGAGCACGTCGTCGCCGGCACACGACAGCACCGCGGCGCCCGGCCCCGACGCGCCGCCCGACGCATGCTCCCACGCCGCGGTGGCACTCGTCGTCGCGCGGCGCGCGTCGGGCACGGCCGCGTCGTACCACTCCTGCACCGAGGTGCACAGCGGCGGCGCACCCGTCGACCCGCCATCGACCAGCGCCACGGCGACCACCACCTGCCCGCCGCCGTCGAAGACCCGCGCCTGGCCACCGGCCCAGGCGGCGGCCCGCTGCCGCGGCTGGTCCAACGCGCGTGCCGACTCCCCGCCGGGCGCCTCGAACAGCCAGCTGAGCTCGGCCGCCCCCAGCGTGGTCGTCCCGAGGATCCCGTAGCCCTCGGGGATGGCCGGCCGCAGGGGTGAGCGGGGGGTGCGCCGGTCGCCGAACAGGATCTCGGCGGTGGTGGTCGGCGGATCCGCGTAGGCGGCGTCCACCGCGGCCCAGCCGCCCTCCAGCCACCGGTCGCAGACCCAGTCGAGCCCCTCGGTGTAGGGGAAGAGCAGCTGGCGCTGCAGGTGGTGGGGGACCGCCTCCAGCGCGTCGGCGGCGCGGCGCAGCTCCGGGTCGCCGAGCGCCGCCAGCTGCTCGCCGAGCCCGACGTTGGCCAGCGCCCACCGCTGCATCAGCAGGGTGGCGTCGCCCTCGATCAGCGCCAGCGCGGCCAGCTGGGCGTCGGCGTCGCCACGCAGCTCGGGGGCGCCGAGGTCGGGGAGCCCGAGGACCTGATCGGTCAGCGCATGGTCGAGCTCATGGGCGAGCGTGATGCGGTCCACCGCGCGGATCGTGCCGTCGTCGGGCACCCGCACCACCAGCTCCCCGGTGTCGGGCACGTAGAACCCGGCCACGCTGTCCTCGAGCAGCTGCCGCTCGAGCGCGGCCACGTTGGTGCCCGCCGGCACCGCATGCAGCGCGCCGAGCACCGCGTCGCGGACCGCGACCTCGACCGGATCGGTCGCGCCGTCGGCGTCGAGCAGATCGGTCAGCCGGGCACCGAGCGCCTCGTCGTCGAGGAACGCCACCTCGACGTCCTGCTGCCAGTCGAGCTCGCGAAGCCCGGCCACGTCGGCTACGAGCTCGGCGACGACCTCGTCGGGGTCCGCGGCGGCCGTCGCCGAGCCGCCATCGAGCAGCCCACCGAGCCCTCCATCGAGCAGCCCACCGAGCCCGCCATCGAGCAGTCCGCCGGAGTCGGGCAGCAGGCAGCGCGCCCCGGCGGGCATCGCGGCTGCCCCCGCGTCGAGCCCGCCCTGCAGCGACCCCCCGAGCAGCCCCTCGAGCAGCTCGCCGAGACCCCCGCCCTCCCCGTCCCCGTCGAGCAGGCCCTCGAGCAGCTCGCCGAGCCCGGCACCATCCCCCTCGAGCAGCTCCTCGAGGGCCTCGCCGGCGCCCTCGCGCAGGCCGTTGAGCAGGTCGTCGAGACGCTGACCGAGCTGCTCGGCGGGACCACCCGCACCCTGCTCGCGCAGCCGCTGCACCTCGGCGTCGAGCTGGTCGACCCGGCGCTGCAGTCGCTCGGCCTCGGCGCTGAGCTCGGTGAGCTCGGTCTGCTGCTGCTGCACCTGCCGGCCACGCTGCACCGTCAACGTCGAGGTGACGACGAGCGCGACGGTGAGCAGCCCGACGACGGTGGCCACGACCCAGGTGCGCATGCCGGCAGGGTAGGTCACTCCTGCTCGCCGGGGTGCCCCGGGAGCCACAGGCCGACGCGGGTCCCGGACGTCGAGGTGGCGAGCTGCACGCGCCCGCCGTGCGCCTCGGTCACCGCACGCACGACCGCCAGCCCGAGCCCGGTGGAGCCCGGCTGCCCGCCGTGGATGAACGGATCGAACACCTCGGCCCGCAGGTCCTCGGGGATGCCGGGCCCGTCGTCCACGACCTCGATCACCACGCCGTCGGCCTCGGTGCGGGCCGAGACCTCGACGGTGGTCCCCGACGGGGTGTGGCGCACCGCGTTGACCACGA
>SKJO01000196.1 GCA_007121975.1 Nitriliruptoraceae bacterium
ACCCGAGCTGGCAGCAGGGGCTGTGGTGCGCGCTGCTCGCCGCCGACCCGGCCCCGGCCTGGGCCTCCCACGGGACCGCCGCCTACCTGCACCAGTTGCTCGACGTCGCCCGGCCCGCGCGCCACGACCTGACCGTGCCGCGCGGTCATCGCCGCCAGCTCACCGGTGCGTCCTTCCACGAGAGCCGTGGTCTGTCGGACGTCGAGGTGACACGTGTCGCCGGGGTGCCGGTGACGACCATCGCGCGCACCCTGCTCGACCTCAGCGCAGACACCGAGCCCCGCCGCCTCGAGCTGCTCGTGTGGGACGCGGCGCGCCGCGTTCCGGAGCTGCCGACCCAGCTCAGCGCCCTGCTGCTGCGCCACCAGCGACGACCGGGTACCCCGCTGCTGCGCGCCGTGCTCGAGGGACTGCATCCACAGATCGCTCGGGCCGGCTCGCCGTTCGAGGTGGACGGCCTGCTGCGTTTCCGGGACGCCGGACTGCCGTGGCCGACCCTCCAGTATGTCGTACGCGACCGACGCGGGCGGTACGTCGTGCGGGTCGATGCTGCCTGGATCGACGCCCGGGTGATCGTGGAGTTCGACGGAGCCGCCTACCACCGCACCCCGCAGCAGCGCGCGCGGGACGACAAGCGCCGCCGGCAGCTGATGGAGCTGGGATGGCGGGTCGTGGTGCTGCGTGCTGAGGACCTGCACGGTCAGCGGTTCGCCGCGGTCGTCGCTGAGTTGCGCCGGCTGCTGGGCCGGCGGTGAGCACCCGCGACCTTCAGCGACGACGAGAGCGACGAGGTCCCCGAGCTCCGGGGGCCCCGCGCCCGCTCACCGCGATCGTGGTCCGGACGCCGCGCGCAGCGCCGGCCGGACCTCGTCGCCTGCCGGCTAGAGGATCCCCCCCTCGGTCATGCGCTTGTAGTCGAGGACCCGGTCCAGCGTCTCGTCGGGCACCCCGTCCTCGACCGCGACCTCACGCAGGGTCTTGCCCTCCTTGTGGGCCTTCTTGGCCAGGCCGGCGGAACGCTCGTAGCCGATCTCGGGGACCAGCGCGGTGACCTGCATCAGCGAGCGCTCGACGAGCACCGAGCCCTGACCGGTCTCCTCGGTGCCTTCGATGCACTTGTCGACGAACACGTGGGAGACGGCGGCGAGCAGCCGCTCGGACTCGATGACGTTGCGCGCCATCAGCGGGATCATGACGTTGAGTTCGAGGTCGCCCGACATCCCGCCGATGGTGACCGCAGCGTCGTTGCCGATCACCTGGGCGCAGACCTGGCGCACCGACTCGGGGATCACGGGGTTGACCTTGCCGGGCATGATCGAGCTGCCCGGCTGGATCTCCGGCAGCTGGATCTCGCCGAGCCCGGTCCGTGGACCCGAGGACAGCCACCGGATGTCGTTGGCGATCTTGTTGAGGCTGGCCGCAACCGTCTTGAGCGCCCCCGAGATCTCGACCAGTGCGTCGCGCGCGCCCTGGGCTTCGAAGTGGTCCTCGGCCTCACGGAAGGGCAGCCCGGTGCGCTCGGCCATCAGCCCGATGACGCGGTCGACGAACCCCGGTGGGCAGTTGAGGCCGGTGCCCACGGCGGTGCCGCCGAGCGCGAGCTCGTAGACGGACTCCAGCGCCCGTTCGATACGCACGATGCCGAGCTCGATCTGACGGGCGTAGCCGCCGAACTCCTGGCCGAGGGTGACCGGCGTGGCATCCATCAGGTGGGTGCGACCCGACTTGACGACCTCGGCCCACTGCTCGGACTTGGCACGTAGTGATGCCGCGAGCTTGGTCAGCGCCGGGATCAGCTCCCCCTTGGCCACGCGCGCCACGGCGACGTGCACCGAGGTCGGGAAGGTGTCGTTGGAGGACTGCGAGGCGTTGACGTGGTCGTTGGGATGCACCTTCGCGGACGACAGGTCCTCGCCGAGCAGCTGCTTGGCACGGTTGGCCACGACCTCGTTGACGTTCATGTTGGTCGAGGTGCCCGACCCGGTCTGGAACACATCGACCGGGAAGTGGTCGTCGAGCTCGCCGGCGATGACCTCGTCCGCCGCCTGCTTGATGACGGCCGCCACCTCGGCCTCGACGACCCCCGACTCCTCGTTGGCGACCGCAGCGGCCCACTTGAGCATCGCGTGGGCCTGCACCACCTCGGCGGGGACCGGCTGGCCGGAGACCGGGAAGTTCTCCACGGCCCGCTGGGTCGACGCGCCCCACAGCGCGTCGACGGGGATCTGCATCTCACCCATCGTGTCGTGGGCGGTACGGAACTGCTCGGCCATCCTCGCGCTCCTTGACGGGTTCGGCCGCGGACGGTGGGGATCACCAACAACGCCAGCCGAAGGTCGTGACGATCGTGCCGTGAGGCTAGAGCCCGTGACCTGGGCGGAGCGAGCCCGATCGACCACCCGCCCGATCACTGGCCCGTCTGGCGGCCGTGCAGCGGCTGCAGGCTCCGGCCGACGCCCCGACCTCGCGCGACTCCGAGCGATCCGGCCCGGCTGCCGAACCCCCAGAAGGTTCGGCAGCCGTCGCTCACCACGCCACCCCCGACGGCCACCCCCGACGGCCTTGCCCGAAGCCCTCTACCGACGCGGCGTACCCAACCGGTCAGGGGTGTCCGTTTCCGTACGCCGCATCCCCCAGCGTGGACCACGCGGCGTACGCAACCGGACTTCGGTGTCCGGCTGGCTACGCCGCATCCGCGACCCGCACGACCATGGCCTTGCCACGGTCGACAAAGGCCCTCCCCCGTCACTGGCCGCGCGCCGCGCGCTGCCGTGGAAGCGGCACGCCCGGACCTGACGCGACGCCAAGCGATCCGGCCCGGCTGCCGAACCCCCAGAAGGTTCGGCAGCCGTCGCTCACCACGCCACCACCGGCCGCCAGCCTCCCTGTCCCCGCGCCGACCCGGCCCCCGCCTCCCGACACGACCCCCCGCGACCCGCGCCCCGACCCCCGCGCCGACGCGGCGTAGCCAGCCGGTCAGGGGTGTCCGTTTCCGTACGCCGCATCCCCCAGCGTGGACCACGCGGCGTACCCAACCGGACTGCGGTGTCCGGCTGGCTACGCCGCGTCCGTGGACAGCACCCGACCTGCAATTACCCGGACGAGCAGCGCACTCACACAAGCGCTCATCGCACGTTTCAGCGGCCGCAGAGCCGCGTCCGGCGCTGACCGGTCGGACCTCGAGGTGGACGCGCCTCGAGACCTCGGTTGCGAGCCGCCATCGGTGACGGACGCAACCTGGAGGTGTAGCCTGGATTCGCACCGTTCGCCGAGGGCGCCACGAGGGGGTGAGCCTGATGCTCCACGCTTCAGACGTCGCTGCGGAGCTCCGGGCACACCTGGGCTCGTCCCTGGGACGCGCCAAGCTCCACAAGCTGCTGTACCTCTGTCAGGCATGGCACGCCACCTGGACCCACAAGCCCCTGTTCGTCGAGAGCATCGAAGCCTGGGAGAAGGGTCCGGTCGTCGCCACCCTCTGGCGCGCGGAACAACACGGCTTCCCCCCCGCTGCTCGCCCCGACCCGCTCG
>SKJO01000234.1 GCA_007121975.1 Nitriliruptoraceae bacterium
CCAGGACGCCGCCACCGACCTGCGGGAGATCGCCGCCACCCTGCGCGCCGTCGTGGCCGGGGCGGCGGGCGCGGGCACGCCACCGGCCCCCGGACCGGTGCCGAGCGCATCGGACGGTCACGACGAGGGCACCGACGCCGACCGGTCGCCGACGGGTGCCAACGGAGCCCGCAGCCGGGTCCTCACCCGCCGCTGATCGGTCCGTCGGAGACCAACAGCATGCTACAGTATGCACATGGTCAAGACCCGCCGCCTCCAGGTCCTGCTCGATGACGAGCAGTACCGGGCACTCGACGCCGTGGCCACTGGACGTGGGGTGTCGGTGGCCTCGGTGGTCCGCGAGGCACTCGGTCGCTACCTCGTCGCGGGCCCGGACCAGGCTCGTCAGGCCGCCGAGCGCGTGCTTGCCGCGCAGCCGATGCCGATCGGCGACCCCGACGAACTGCGTGAGCACCTCGAGCAGGTGCGCGGACGTCGCCGATGATCGTGCTCGACACCACGGTGCTGCTCTACGCCGTTGGCGAGCACCACCGCCTGCGGGCACCCGCCAGGCGCGTGGTCCAGGCCGTCGGAGCGGGGCGGTTGGCGGCGACGACCACCCCGGAGGTGATCCAGGAGTTCGCTCACGTCCGCGCCCGGCGGCGCAGCCGCAGCGACGCGGTCGGGCTCGCTCGTGACCTCACCACGCTGCTGACCCCCCTGACCCCGGTGACGGCCGACGACCTGCGGTCCGGGTTGGACCTCTTCGAGCGCCAGTCGGGTCTGGACTGCTTCGACGCGGTCCTCGCCGCGGTTGCGCGCCGGGTCGCGGGGCCGGTGGTGAGCGCCGACACGGCGCTGCTCGACGCACTCGGCGACGATGCGGTCGATCTGGGCGGCCAGGCCCTGAACGCCTGGTGCTGACGGTGGATCCGGGCACCGGGAAGGCCCCGCTCCCCGAGCCGGCGATGGCCCTGCGGCACACGACCGGGGACGCGGGCGCGCTGCTCGGCCTGTGGCTGGTGCGCCGCGCGTTCTGGGCGCTGCTGTGGCTGGGGCTGATCGCCATCGTGCTCACCGGCACCTTCGACGACCTCGAGGCGACGACGGTCACCACCGAGATCGAGTTCGGGTCCCTGGCCCTCGCCCCCCGGATGCTGCTGGTGCTGGCCGCCGCGACGCGGCTGGGCTCTGGCTGGCTGGCGATCCTGCTCGCCTACCCCCTGGCCCGCCGCGTGCAGCGGCACGCCGAGGGCGAACGGCGCCGCCACTGGTGGCGTGCGTCGGTGTGGTCGGATCGGTGGGCGCTGGCCCGGGCGTTGCGCGACTGGCGCTGGACCAGCCCGGTACTGGCCCTGGCTCGCCAGCGGGTCGGCCGCGCCGGGCGGCCGGTCCTCGTGACCGGCGTGGTCCTGCGGGCCGCCGGCATCCTGCTGTTCCCGACCATGTTCGCGCTGCTGGTGACCCGGCTGGGGTGAGCCGGGTCCCACACGACCCCGGCGCGCGGTGCCGCGCATCCGGTCAGTCGCGCTCGGCGTCCCCGCCCGTGTCGCCCTGGTCGCGCTCTGGTTCTTCGGCCAGGGCCCGGGCGGGATCCAGCAGCCGCCGCAGCCCCGTGCGCAGCAGCGACGAGTCGGGAGCGACGATGCCCAGCAGGGCGAGCACCGCGAAACCCTGGTCGAGCGCGCTGAGCAGCACCGCAACCTCCTCGGGCGCGAGCGGCTCGCCATCCGCCGGCGAGGCGGTGGCGACCCCACGGAAGGCATCGAGCAGCACCTGGGCACGCCGGGTCAGGGCCGGGCCGAGCAGCTCGTCGCGGGCCGCGGTGGCGATGAACTCCAGGGTCGCCAGGCCCAGGCCACGCATCAGCTCGGACAGGTCCGCGGGGCCGTCTTCGAGGGTGTCGATCGTGGTGGGCGGCGGGGGCAGCGCCGGCCCGAAGGGATCCCAGCCCTCCCCCTGTATGGCCGCCAGGTTGCGGTCCATCACGGCGAGGAACAGCTGCGCCTTGCCGTCGAAGTTCGAGTAGACCGCACCCTTGGAGTAGCCGGCGTGGTTGGCGATGAGCTCGAGGTTGGCGCCGTGGTAGCCGTCGCGGGCGAAGACCACCAGTGCGGACTCGACCAGCGCGGCGCGGGTCTCGCGCTGACGCTCGGCCCGGGTGCGGGGACGTGCGGGCTCCCCGTCGATGGCCGGGGGCACGTCGTCGACGGATGGTGGGGGTGTGAAGGAAGCCATGGGCACATCGTAGCTTGACGTACCGATGGTATCGCGATACTTTTAGTATCCAGATACCGTTAGTACGTCATCAGGGAGGCAGCAGACGATGACCACGGTGCTCGAGATCGAGGAACTGACCCGGCGCTTCGGACCGGTGGTCGCCAACGACCACGTCGCGCTGACCGTGCGCTCGGGGGAGGTGGTCGGGTTGCTCGGCCACAACGGCGCCGGCAAGACCACGCTGGTCTCCCAGGTGGTCGGGCTGCTGCGGCCCGACGCCGGCACGATCCGGGTCGCGGGCGTCGACGCCGTGCACGACCCGGCCGCAGCCCGCCGTGCGGTTGCGCTGCAGGCCCAGTCCCAGGCACCGATCGACGGGCTCACCCCGCGCGGTGCCATCACCATCGCCGGCCGGCTGCGTGGGCTGACCCGCCGCGACGCCGCCCGCGCCGCCGAGCGGCTCGCCGACGAGCTCGACATCGGCGAATGGCTCGACCGCCGCGCGACCCCCGACGGTGGCGGGCTGTCGGGCGGGATCCGACGACTGACCGCGTTCGCGATGGCCGCGGTCGTCCCGGCCCCCCTGGTGGTGCTCGACGAGCCCACCAACGACGTCGACGCCGCCCGCCGCCGCCGGCTGTGGGAGCTGGTCCGCCGGCTCGGGGACGAGGGCTCGGGCGTCCTGCTGGTCACCCACAACGTGACCGAGGCCGAGCGGGTCGTCGACGAGCTGGTGGTGCTCGACCGCGGCCGGGTCGTGGCCGCCGGCACCCCCGCCCAGGTCCGCGGCGCCACCGACCACGACCTGCGGCTCGAGCTCTCGCTGCACCCGAACGGCACCGACCCCTCGACCGACCCCGCCGCACCCCCCGTGGCCCCCACCCGCCGCATCCGGGTCGGACGGCGGGTGCTGCTCACCATTGCCGCGGCCGACGCCGCCGACGCCGTCGCCTGGGCCACCTCCCTGCGCGGCCGGGGCCGCATCGAGGGCTACGCGCTCGCCCCCGTCACGCTCGAGGACGCCTACCTCGAGCTCACCTCCCCACCCACCACCGCCACGACCACGGAGCTGATCGATGTCTGACACCCTGCGCCTCGCCCCGTCCATCTCCGAGCCGGCGCCGCCGATCCCGCCGTCGTCCCTGCGCATCGGCACCTGGACCAGCTACCGCTGCCTGCTGCGCTGGACGCTGGGGCAGATCGGCACCAACCTGCCACTGATCGTGGTGGTGCAGGCCCTGCTCGCCGCCGGCATCATCGTCGGCTTCGGGTTCCTCATCCCCGACATCGACCCGGCGACCGCCGCGTTCCTGTCCTCGGGCGCCCCG
>SKJO01000133.1 GCA_007121975.1 Nitriliruptoraceae bacterium
GGGGCCGGTCGACGGCGTCCACCAGGTTGGCGTCGCGCTCCACACGCACGGTGTGCGCGCCCAGCGCTGCCGGGCGCTGCAGGCCGCGAAGCGCTTGCGCACACGCACCGACGTGCGTTGCTCGTGCGGTGCTGCGCGCTGGACGACGATCGTGGGCCGGGTCGGGGCCGGCGCCAAGATGTGGCGTACCCAACCGGTCGCTCTTGACCGGTTGCGTACGCCGCGTGGTCCACCGTGGAGGATGCGGCGTACCTAGCCGGTCACCGAAGTCCGGTTGAGTACGCCGCGTCCCCGCCCGCCGGCAGCGGGGGCAGCCGCAGCGGCCCGGCGAGGTGGCGCCTACCGCCGACCCGACCCGTGGGGCCAGCCGGGCAGCGCCAGCCGGGCAGCGTCAGCCGCGGGAGAAGCGGGCACCCGCGAGCGCCTGCGGGAGCGTCGGGTCCTGCTCGAAGGTGCGCTCGACCCAGGGGAACACCCAGGTGAACAGCACGACGATCGCCACGGCGATGAGCACCACGATCAGCACGATGCGCAACCAGCGGGGCATGGTCGGGTCTCCCGTCATCCGGTCACGAGCCGGGGCGTCGCCGCGGCGGACGCCTGCACCTCGTCGTCGGACTCGTCGGAGATCGGCTGCTGAGAGCGGTCGACCTCGGTGAGCAACTCACCCCAGGCGATCAGGCGCTGGGCGGCGCTGTGCCGGGGATGGCAGGTGGTCAGGGTGATCGTCGCCTCGCCGGTCTCCAACGGGTCGTCGCCAACCACCCAGACCTCGGTCGGCCGCACGATGCGCTGCTCGCGGTAGCCGTACACCCACTCCTGCCCGGCGCGGTCGAGCACGTGGATGGTGTCCCCGTCCTCGAGTTCGTTCAGCGACCAGAACGGGGAGCCGTAGGTCGTGCGGTGCCCGGCGACGGCGAAGTTGCCCGGCCCGCCGGGCACGTCGGAGTCGGGGTAGTGACCGGGGCCGAGTCGAAGGATGTCCAGCGAGACCCCGGACACGACGAACAACACGTCGTCGTTCACGATCCGCTGACCGTCACGCTCGAACCACACCGCGGCCACGGCATCGCCGACCTCGATCGACTCGTCGCGCTCGAGTGGCCGGAACATGTCCGGGCTGATGGTGGGATCCTGCTCGCCACCGGCACCCTCGCCCGGCGCCTCGGAGCTCTCCGCTGGCGCGGTGGGAAACATGCCCGCAAGCTCGCGCTGGGCCCGGTTGGTCTCGAGCCCGGTGAACCACAGCAGGTACACGACGTAGAGCAGCACGACCGCACCGCTGACCGTGAGCGTCCAGCCGATGCCACGGACCACTCGCGTCATGCAGGCTGCCTCCCGAGTCCCACGTGGGACGTCCGGACGCAGCGTACCCAGCGCACCCCGGTAGGCTTGGGGCCGTCGTCCCTGGCCGGTGAGGTCCGTTCATGCCCAAGAGCAAGCACCGTCGCGGTGGCAAGCCACGTCCGCGTGCGCATCAGACCTCACCGCCGCCCAAGAACCCCACACCCTCGCCGACCTGGGTCCCCGCGACCGGGGTCGCGCTGCTGATCCTGGGCACCCTGGTGATCCTCATCGGGTACCTCCCCGGCGTCAGCGCCCGGACCGCCTCGTGGATCTGGCTCGGGTCAAACTGGGGACTGGTGTTCGGGTTCGTGTTGCTCAGTGTGGGGTTCGGATTCCTGACGCGGTGGCGGTGACGACCTGCGGATGCCCCCGCGTTTCTGTGGATAAGAGTCGCCCAAGAGGGCGATAGTTGCGCGGTGAAAGCATGCTATTGCGCGCTCAGCGTCCGTCGACTCCGGCGCTTCCCTAGATGCCCACAGGTCCCGTGGATACGCCGGTGGATCATGAGCACGTCGCGAGATCCCTCGGATTCGCCCGAAAAACGGCGGCAGCCATCGTTCAGCTGAGGATCTCGGTGCGCTCATGCATCCGTTGTCCACAGTGGCTCGGCGCCCGTGAGGTCCCCCGCACCAGCAGCAGCACCTCGGTGCCGCACTCCTCGCACCAGAACAGGGTGCGCTCGTCGGGCCCGACCGGTCGCGGGTCGGCGGCGTCGTCATCGAGGTGGCGGGCGTCGGTCACCAGCACCCGCAGCGACGCGATCAACCACCGCAGCATGGCGTAGGAGGCCAGCGGTCCCAGCACCCAGAACCACCCGAAGTTCACGCCGATCACCACGGCGACGAAGCCGAGGGCGACCAACAGCAGGACCAGCACGACGACCTCGCGGGGGATGGCGCGCACGACGATCCGTGCACGGCGCTCACGGATGCCTAGGGTGCCATGCCGCAGATCCCCCTGGCGACCCGCAAGTGCTATCTTTTCTATACTTCCTCGCATCCGCTCGCCGCACCACCGGGGCCTTCCCCCACAGGAGCCGCCGTGGCCAACCCCTTCGAGCAACCGGTGACCACCGGGGCTCTCGACCCCACGGCCAACCCCTTCCGCCCCGGCATGGGACGGGTCCCTCCCGACTTCGGTGGACGCGAGCCCGCCCTGCGCCGCGCCAAGCACGTCGTGGACCAGCTGACCCGCGGCCAGGCGCCGCCTGCGGTGCTCTACCGCGGGGTGCGAGGGGTGGGCAAGACCGCGCTGCTCGCCTACGTCCGCCAGCAGGCCCGCAGCCGGGGCCTGCTCACCATCCACCTCGAGGCCGACCGTGGCGACGCCGACCTCACGGCCAGCCGTGAGACGCTGCTGCGCGACGGCGCCGCCCTGCTCGACGGCCCCGGCAGCACCGAGGTCCCGCTCGCCGTCCTCGAGCGGCGCTCGGGGCACGTGGTGGCACGTTCGGCCGGCAGCCCCCAGGCCACCTTCGAGCGGGCCGTGGGCGACCTCGCAGCGCTGGCCGGCGCGGCCGGACGCGGGGTGCTGCTCACCGTCGACGAGGTCCACGAAGCCGAGGAGACCCTGCTCAAGCCGCTGCTGCGGGCGGCGCACCGCACCGCCCAGGACGACCTGCCGATCGGCGT
The DNA here is from genome assembly GCA_007121975.1 of Nitriliruptoraceae bacterium. Lineage (GTDB taxonomy): Bacteria > Actinomycetota > Nitriliruptoria > Nitriliruptorales > Nitriliruptoraceae > SKJO01. The sequence continues at coordinate 2,979 of SKJO01000133.1, forward strand.
GCTGCTGTCGGGCCTGCCGGCAGCGGCCGAGACGCTGTTCGACGAGGGCCAGACCTACACCGAACGCCTCGAACGTGTGGAGCTCGGCCTCCTCGACCGCGACGGCACCGCCGAAGCGATCCGCTCCCCGTTCGCCCGCGAGGTCGGTGCCGAGGTCGACGAGTTCGTCATCGACGCGGTACAGGACGGCTCGGGTGGCTACCCGTGGTTCGTGCAGTTGTGGGGCGCCGCGCTGTGGGACCTCGCGGGCGACCCGACGCGGGTCCGGCTCGAGGACGCCCGCGCCGCCGGGGTCGAGGTCCACGAACGCGTCGAGGCGTTCTTCGTCGACCGCTGGCGCCGGGTCCCCTCGGGCCGCGCAACCCGGCTGGTGGTCACGTTGGCCGAACTCGGCGGCGAGGCCGAGATGAGCGAGGTGACCACCGCGCTCGACCTCACCCATCAGGCGCTCTCCCCGGCCCGCCGCGAAGTGGTGGACCGGGGGCTGGCCTGGGCTCCCGGCCGGGGGCGTCTGGCATTCACCGTCCCGGGCTTCGCCGACTGGGTCCGGCGCACCAGGCCGGACGAGGGTGGCGTGCCCGGGTAGGCTTCGCGGACCGCGGGCCCGTAGCTCAGCCTGGCAGAGCGCTGCCCTTGCATGGCAGAAGTCGTCGGTTCAAATCCGATCGGGTCCACCTGGACACATCCGGTACTTGCGCTGCCTGCAGGCGGCTGTAAGGGTCATAGCTCCACCAGCCGCGGTCAGAAGGGCAACCATGGGACGCATCGTCGTCGGGGTCGACGGATCGAAGGAATCGCACGAGGCGCTGCGCTGGGCGCTGGACGAAGCCACACTGCGCGGCGCCGAACTGCACGTCGTCCACGTCTACGGGCCGGTCGGCGAAGAGAGTCCGTATGCCGCCTCCTACGCCTACGCCCCGGATCGCGGCACGGCGGGACGGCTGACCGAGGATGAGGCCCGCTGGCGCGAGGAGCGACAGCGCACCGTGCACGAGCGGGCCCAGCGCATCGTCAACGACGTCGTCAAGGCGGTAGGTGCCGACCACGCCGACCTCGCGGTGCACCAGGAGGTGATCGCCGGGGCCCGCTCGGCCCAGGCCCTGATCGACCGCGCCCGCCATGCCGACCTGCTGGTGGTGGGTTCCCGGGGCCGGGGCGGCTTCAAGGGTCTGCTGCTGGGGTCGGTCTCCCAGCAGGTCGTGCAGCACGCGCCGTGCCCGGTGGTGGTGATCCGGCCCGGCACGACCGCGGACTGAACCGGGGTGCGTCACACCCCGCTCACCGAGGAGCAGGAGGCGGCCGCACTCGCCCACCTGGCGGCCGACCACGCAGCGCACGTGCTGGTCATCGCCCGCGCCTTCGGCCCCGACCCGGAGGCCAACGAAGCCCGGGTCATCGCGATCGACGCCGACGGCCTCGACCTCGAGGTCACCTTCCGGGACGAACCTCGGCGCGTGACCGTGCCCTTCGCCCACCGGCTCACGACCCCTGAGCAGCTCACCGAACGCTTCGCGACCCTGCACCGCGCCGCCCGCCACGCGCTCGGGCTACCCCCCACTCCCGACCCGGCCTGAGCGGATGCTGCGCTGGCTGCTGCTGAGGGCCTACCGGCTGCCCTCCCGCCCCCCTCCGCCCACGCCGGCGACGCTGGGACTGCAGGCCGAGGAGCGCACGCTGCGCGCCGAGGACGGCGCGCGGCTGCATGCCTGGCTGCTGACCCCTCCACCCGGCCCAACCGCGCACCGACCTGGTCCCGGGGTCGTGGTCACCCACGGGTGGGGCAGCCACGGCGGGGATCTGCTGCCGGTGGTCCCACCCCTGCTCGACGCCGGGCTGTCGGTCCTGCTGCTCGACGCCCGCGGGCACGGTCGTAGCGACCCGGTCGAGTTCATGTCGATGCCACGCTTCGCCGCCGACATCGAGGTGGCGCTCACCGAGCTGCGTGCCGACCCGCGCCTCGACCCCGACCGCATCGGGCTGCTCGGACACTCGGTGGGTGCCGGCGCCAGCCTCCTCGCGGCCGCCCGCGACCCACGGGTCGGAGCAGTGGTGAGCCTGGCCAGCCTGGCCCATCCCGCCGAGCTCATGGCACGCACCCCCGGCGCGGGCCTGCTGCCCGACCGGTTGCTGGCGGCGGCACGCCGCACGGTCGAGGCCACCATCGGGGCCGACCTCGACGACATCGCCCCGCTGACTTCCATTGCTCGCGGCGAGTGCCCCGTGCTCCTGGTGCACGGACTGGACGACACCACGGTGCCACCCACCGACGCCACCCGGCTCGCCGACCGTGGACGGCAGGCCGACCGACCGGTTGCACTCCGGCTCATCGTCGGCGCCGACCACCGGTCGCTGGACACCCTGCTGCCCGTGGCCTGCGAGGCCGCCGGGTTCCTCGTCCGCGCGCTCGAGCCGACCCATCGCCCGGTTTCCCCGGTCCGGGACGTGGCGGGTCGGCCGCCGCTGGCCTAGCGTTCGCTGCCGGCCGAACGTTCGCCACCATGCGGTACCCGCCACCACCCTTCCTCCCGCAGGAGTCTGCCGTGAGCACGCCAGAGTCGTGGTCTTTCGAGACCCGCCAGATCCACGCCGGTGCCAGCCCCGACCCGACCACCGGATCGCGGGCCACTCCCATCCACCAGACCACCTCCTTCGTCCTCGGCGACACGGAACGCGCCGCGAACCTGTTCTCGCTGGCCGAGATGGGCAACATCTACACGCGGATCATGAACCCGACCACCGACGTCGTCGAGCAGCGCATCGCGTCGCTCGAAGGCGGTACGGCGGCGGTGGCCGTCGCCTCCGGGCAGGCCGCCGAGACGCTGGCGATCCTCAACCTGATGCAGGCGGGTGACCACCTGGTCTCGTCGGCGTCGCTGTACGGGGGGACCTACAACCTGCTGCGCTACACGCTGCCCAAGTTCGGCATCGAGACCAGCTTCGTGGCCGACCCCGACGACCCCGCCGCCTGGCGGGCGGCCGTCAAGCCCAACACCCGGGCGCTGTACGGCGAGTCGATCGGCAACCCCAAGGTGGACGTGCTCGACATCGCTGCGGTCGCCGAGGTGGCGCACGAGGTCGGGGTGCCGCTGATCGTGGACAACACGGTCGCGACCCCGTATCTGATCCGCCCGCTGGAGCACGGTGCCGACATCGTGGTGCACTCTGCGACCAAGTTCCTCGGCGGACACGGCACCGCGATCGCCGGCGCGATCGTGGACGGAGGCAGCTTCGACTTCGGGGCCAACGCCGAACGCTTCCCCGGCCTGACCGCTCCCGACCCCTCCTACCACGGACTCAACTACTGGGAGGCACTGGGCGATGCCGGGATCGCCTACGCGATCAAGCTGCGGGTGCAACTGCTCCGCGACCTCGGTCCAGCACTCTCCCCGCACAACGCGTTCCTGCTCATCCAGGGCATCGAGACCCTGTCGCTGCGTATGGAGCGCCACGTCGCCAACGCACAGGCGCTCGCCGAGTGGCTCGAGGGCCACGACGACGTCGACCGGGTGTGGTACGCCGGGTTGCCCTCCAGCCCCTGGCACGCCGCCGCCCAGCGCTACGCGCCCAAGGGAGCCGGCGCGATCCTGTCCTTCGAACTGCACGGCGGCGTGGAGGCCGGCCGGCGCTTCGTGGACGGCGTGGAGCTGTTCAGCCACCTCGCCAACATCGGTGACGTGCGCTCGCTGATCATCCATCCGGCGTCCACGACCCACTCGCAGCTGTCCCCCGACGAGCAGCTGATGACCGGGGTCACCCCGGGGCTGGTCCGCCTCTCGGTCGGCCTCGAGGGCGTCGACGACCTCATCGCCGACCTCGAGGCCGGCTTCCGGGCCGCGGCCCGGGCCCCCGTGGCGTGAGCCAGCGGCTACCGGCGACCGGTGCCTGGCGGGAGGGCGATCCCGTCGGGCACCGTCGCTTCGTCGCGGTCGGAACCCTGCCGCTGGAGCGCGGCGGGGAGCTGCCCGACGTGCAGCTGGCCTACGAGACCTGGGGCGAGCTCGCCCCCGACGGCCGCAACGCCGTCCTGGTGCTGCATGCGCTGACCGGCGACAGCCACGTGCTCGGCCCCGAAGGGCCGGGCCACCCCACCCCCGGGTGGTGGGAGCCGGTGGTGGGACCAGGACGGGCGCTCGACACCGACCGGTACTTCGTGGTCGCCCCCAACGTGCTCGGCGGCTGCCAGGGATCGACCGGCCCGGCATCCCGCGCCCCCGACGGCCGCCCGTGGGCATCGCGGTTCCCGACCCTGACCATCCGCGACCAGGTCAACGCCGAGGTGGCGCTGGCCGACCACCTCGGCATCGACACCTGGGCCGCCGTCGTCGGCGGGTCGATGGGCGGCATGCGGGTACTGGAGTGGGCCGTCGGGCAACCCGACCGGGTCCGGGGCATCGCGCCGCTGGCCGTCGGTGCCGCCTCGACCGCGGACCAGATCGCGCTGCAGTCGATCCAGATCCACGCGATCCGCTCCGACCGGCACTACCGCGGTGGGGACTACCTCCTCGACCTCGACGATGACCCCGACGCCGAGGGTCCGGTGGTCGGTCTGGCACTCGCCCGTCGGTTGGCGCACTGGACCTACCGCTGCCGCGAGGAGTTCCTGATCCGCTTCGGGCGCACCCACCAGGGCGCCGAGGATCCCTTCGACGAGGGCCGTTTCGCGATCGAGTCCTACCTCGAGCACCACGGCACCAAGCTCGTGCAGCGCTTCGACGCCGCGAGCTACGTCGCGCTCACCACCGCCATGAACCTGCACGACATCGGTCGCGGGCGTGACGGGGCGGTGGCCGCACTCGGGCGCTACCGGGGCGAGGTGGCGGTTGCCGGCGTGGACTCCGACCGTCTCTACCCCCTCGAGGAGCAGCACGCCCTGGCCCACCTGCTCGGCGTGTCCGGCCAGCGTGCGACGGTGATCCGCTCCCCGCACGGGCACGACGCGTTCCTGCTCGAGGACCGACAGGTCGGCGCGCTGCTCGCCGACCTGCTGCACCGCGTCGGGGTCGGCGGCTCCTCGCCCACCGCCGGGGGCTAGCCTCAACCGGGCAGCGACCGACCGGCACCGACCACGAGGCGGCAGGGTGACCCCGATCTACCGCGTCGGCAGTCAGCTGTTCTTCGCGGGCTTCCGGGCCCTCGCCCTCGACCTGCGGGCGATCGACGCCCACCACATCCCCCGCACCGGCCCGGCGATCCTGGCCAGCAACCACGTGGGCTACCTCGACTTCGCGTTCGTGATGCTCGCGCCACCCAGGCCACGGCGTCAGATCGCGTTCCTCGCCCGCCACGACCTGTTCGAGCACCCGGTCGCCGGGCCGCTGCTCACCCGGCTCGAGCAGATCCCCGTCGACGTGCACGGCGACCCCACCGCGGCGCTGGCCGCGGCGGCCGACCGGCTGCGGGGCGGGGATCTGATCGCGCTGCACCCCGAGGGCACCATCAGCCCCTCCTTCGTGCCGCGGCAGGGCCGCACCGGAGCGGTGCGCCTCGCGCGCGAGACCGGCGCACCGATCATCCCGGTTGCGGTGTGGGGCGGGCAGCGGCTGCTGACCAAGTGGCGCCCGCGATCCCTGGAGCGAGGCGTCGTGGTCACCGCCCGCTACGGCGCGCCCTACCACCCCGGGTCGGGCTCGCTCGTGGAGGAGACCGCGGAGCTCATGGCCCGTATCGAGGCCCTGCTCGAAACCTCCTGGCGCCGCTACCCCCAGCGCCCGGGCTCCCCGGGCGACGACTGGTGGGTCCCCGCCCACCTCGGCGGGTCGGCACCCACCCCCGAACAGGCCGAGGCCCGGCTGCGCGAGCAGGCCGAGCAGCGCCGCGCACGCCGAGCCGCTGCAGGCACCGACCCGGCGACCCACGACTGAGCACGGCCGCGCACGCCGAGCGCACGGCTCAGGCGCCCGCCACCTGCTCGGGGTCCAGTCCCAGCTGCGCGAGTGCCGCGTGCAGCGAGGCCTGCTGCTGCGCGGCGTAGAGCGCGTAGGGATCGAGCACCTCGCGCTGCATCGCCTCGGCGAGCGAGGCCGCATCCTGATGCGTCGCATCGGCGTCGTGTCGGGTGCCCTCGGAGGTCAGGTTGGACTGGAAGATGCCCGCCGCGCTCTTGGGCAGGAAGTCCTCGTACACGATCGGGGAGACGTCGAGGTGACCGCCGGCGAGCAGCGCATCGACGCTGCGGGCCGCGCCACCGGTGTCCGCCACCGGCCGGGCCGCTCGGTAGGAGTGGTAGGCCAGCCCTGCGCGGGCCAGCCCGCGCTGGTCGTCGGGCAGTTCCGCGGCGAAGCGGGGCTCGGCGAGTTGCTGGTAGCTGGCGCCGGGCGTCTCGGCGAGCTCGGCATCGGTGGCAGCGAGCAGGTCGTCATAGCGTTGCCGGCCTTCGGGCGTCAGCGCCACCCCGCGGGCCTCGACCTCGCCGAAACGCACCCGCAGGGGCCGTTGCACGACCCGGCCATCGGCCAGCCGCATGGCCCGGACCTCGTCCAGGGCCCGGAACGAGGTCTGACGCAGCAGCACCAGTGGTCCGTCCCACCTCGGGGGCCCCTGGATGCGGTCAATCATCGTGATCCCCAGCGCCTGCATCCGGGCGTAGAGCTCGTCGATGTCCAGCACCCGCGGCGTGAGGTGGTTGATGTGGGTGCCGGGCTCCGCGCCGATGTCGGCGGCCACCGACGAGATCGTCGCGAGGTGGTCGTAGAAGGCGGCGTCCAGCGGCTGACGGTCGAGCTCGAAGGTGCGTACCGCCAGCGCGACGAACGCCTCGGCCTCGTCGACGGGCACCCCACCGCGCTGCTCGGCCACGTCCAACTGCTCGCGCAGACCCGCCGGCAGCAGGTCACGCGCCGCCACGCGGGCCTCGATCTCGCGCTGGGTGTCGGCGTCGAAGAACCGGCGGTCGGCGGGCACGAGCATCGAGGTGAAGACCCGGAAGGCGTTGCGGTCGAGGTCGTCGGGATCCACCGGCCGGAACGCCGTGGAGACCACCGGCACCGACCGGGCCGCCGCCTCACGCAGGTCGTAGAAGCCCACCGGGTGCATACCGAGCAGCCCGAACAACCGTGCGACGTCGCGCAGCTCGGCGGGGCTGCCCACGCGGATCGCCCCGTGGCGCTCCTCGGTGATGCGACCCACCGAACCCACGCTGCCGTCGTAGGTCCCCGATTCGACCGCTTCGGTGTTGATCGCCAGGCACACGTCGACCAGGGTCTGGTAGGCGGGAACCTCCACCGCATAGCGTTGCGACATCGCTCGGGCGAAGGCCGCGCGCAGCTCGTGGGGCGGGGTCAGATCGACGGACATGGGACCACCTCGGGGGCGGCGCCGGGGGTCAGCCGCCACCCTGACGACGGTAGCGCGACCGGCCCTGGATGCCGTGCTCGACTCATGCCCCCATGGAGGCGATCACCTGGCGGGTGGTCCAGACCAGGATGTCGGCGTGGATCAGCGACACCAACCCGAACACCACGGCGATGAGCACGAGCACGGGGCGAACCGCCGCGCGGCGTGCCGCCAGCCACGCCAGCGCCAGCACGAGTGCCACCGACCACACGGTGCGCACCGCCAGCCCCGGCCCGTTGCCCAGGACCTCCATCAGCCGCGCGACCAGCGGGTTGCCTTCGGCGGCGATACCAAGCGTGACCCATGACCAGGTGGCGACCGAGTCGAACACCACCATGACCACGACCAGGTTGCGAACCGGGCGGATCCGATCGCGGGGCAGCAGCATCTCGTTGCCCCGCCAGGCGAGCAGCGCCACGGCGAGCACGACCCGGCGCAGCCGCTCGTTCGCGCTGACCCGCTGCTTGAGCCGTTGTGCCCCGCGGCGCGCCCACGCCGGCCGTGCGTCGAGCAGTCGGTCGACGTCGACCGCCACGTCGGCTCCTCGTGTTGCCTGCGTTCCCTGCTTCGAAGCCAACGGACACCGCGGGTGGGCGCAGCTCAGCTCACGTCGGGATGCGACGAGCGCGCGACCTCGGTACCGACCTCCCCGTGCAGCAGGCAGGCGGCCTCGTGCCCGTCGCCGGTGTCCTGCAACGCCGGATCGATCCGCCCGCAGGCCTCGACCACCACGGGACAGCGGGTACGGAACCGGCAGCCCGACGGCACGTCCATCGGGCTCGGCACGTCGCCGGCGAGCAGGATCCGCTCCCGGGCACGCTCCCGGGCCGGGTCCGGCACGGGGATGGCCGAGAGCAGCGCCCGCGTATAGGGATGCTGCGGATCACGGTAGAGCTGGTCACGGTCGGCGAGCTCGACGATCCGGCCGAGGTACATCACGGCGATCCGGTCCGAGACGTGCTGCACCGCCGCGAGATCGTGGGCGATGAACAGGAAGGTCAGCCCGAGGTCGGCCTGCAGCTCGGCGAGCAGGTTCATCACCTGGGCCTGGATCGACACGTCGAGCGCGGCAATGGGCTCGTCGGCGACGATGAAGTCGGGCTCGCAGGCCAGCGCACGGGCGATCCCGACCCGTTGGCGCTGCCCGCCCGAGAACTCGTGCGGATAGCGGTCCGCGACGTCCGGGTGCAGCCCGACACGTTCGAGCAGCTCGGCGATGCGCGCGCGGCGCAGCCCGCGACCCTGGTGCAGCCGGTGGATGTCGAGCGCCTCACCGACCGCGTCGCCCACGGTCGCGCGAGGATCGAGTGAGGCGTAGGGATCCTGGAAGATCATCGCCGCCCGGCGCCGCCAGCCGCGCAGCTCCCGGCGGCGCAGCGCCCGCACGTCGGTGCCGTCGAAGTGGACCTGGCCGGACGTCGGCTCCACCAGCCGCAGCAGCGCGAGGCCGGTGGTCGACTTGCCACACCCCGACTCCCCCACCAGACCCAGCGTCTCGCCCCGGGCGACGCTGAAGCTGACGCCGTCGACCGCGCGCACCACCCGATGGTCGCGCCGGGGGCCGACCGGGAAGTGCACGGTGAGGTCGCGAACCTCGACGAGCGGCTCGCTCACGCTCCCACCTCCGGGTCATCACGCCGGTCGGGTGGCGCCACCTCGATGCGGGAGGCGGCACTGGCGGCCCGAGCCTCGTCGGCCGGCACCTCGTAGAAGCTGCGCACGTGGTGGCCCGTCGCCACCTCCACCAGCGGGGGCGGCTCGAGCTCGCAGCGGGGATCGAGCCGGTAGGAGCAGCGGGGATGGAACGCGCAGCCCGGGGGGAGGTCGGTGGGGGCGGGAGGCAGCCCGGGGATGGCGGCGAGCTCGACGTTGCGGCGGGCACCGAGCACGGGCAGCGAGCGCATCAGCCCGACCGTGTAGGGGTGCCGGGGGTGGGTGAACAGCGCGTCGGCGGGGGCGGACTCCACGACCTGGCCGCCGTACATCACCAGCACCCGGTCGGCGATCCCGGCGACGACGCCGAGGTCGTGGGTGATCCAGATCACCGCCATGCCCCGGCGCTCCTGCAGGTCACCGATGAGCTCGACGATCTGCGCCTGGGTGGTGACGTCCAGCGCGGTGGTGGCCTCGTCCGCGACCAGCACCTCGGGGTCACACGACAGGCCGATGGCGATCACCACCCGCTGGCGCATCCCGCCGGAGAACTGGTGGGGGTAGTCGTCGAGCCGGCTGGCCGGAGAGGGGATGCCGACCTGGTCGAGCAGATCCACGGCCCGTTCGCGGGCTTCGGTCTCGTCGATGCCGAGGTGGTGGCGCATGCCCTCGGTCAGCTGGCGGCCGATGGGGTGCACCGGGTTGAGCGAGGTCATCGGGTCCTGGAACACGAA
>SKJO01000156.1 GCA_007121975.1 Nitriliruptoraceae bacterium
CGCCGAGCCGTGGCGCGGCTGGTGAGGGTCCGACGCGCTTGCGGTCCGTCATGCCTGCCCATCGGCGGTCGGTCCGCCGTGTCCGGTCGATGTGGCGTACGCAGGCGGACCGTGGTGTCCGGGTGGGTACGCCGCATCCTCCACGCTGGGTCATGTGGCGTACGGAGACGGACAGCCGTGTCCGGGTGGGTACGCCGCGTCCGGACAGTCCCCTCCGGCCAGCCGCCTGAGCACCGGGACGCGCACGCGCCCGGGTATCCGCTCCCGGACAGGTAGCGTCAGTTTCGAGCACCCTGCGCAGCGGCATGGCCCTGCGCAGCGGCATGGCCCTGCGCAGCGGCATGGCCCTGCGCAGCGGCATGGCCCTGCGCAGCGGCGCGACCCCCCGCGCCAACCCCGACACCCAGGCACCCGGAGACCGCGATGCCCACGAGTCCGACCTGGCCACCTCCGGTCGTGGACACCGACTGGCTGCGTGCCGCACTCGATGCCGCCGCCGAGGGGCGGGCCGCACCGGTGCATCTGGCCGACCTGCGCTGGTCGCTGGACGGCTCGCAGGACCACCGCAGCTACCTGGCCGGACATCTTCCCGGGGCGGTCTACGTCGACCTCGACACCGACCTGGCCGCAGCGCCGAGCCCGGCCGCGGGACGCCATCCGCTGCCGAGCCCCGAGGCGTTCGCAGCCATCCTGGGCCGGCTGGGGATCGGCCCGCGCGACCTGGTCGTCGCCTACGACCATGGTCCGGGCGCGATCGCGGCCCGCCTGGTGTGGATGTGCCGGGCGATCGGTCAGCCGGCGACGCTGCTCAGTGGCGGGCTGGCCGGCTGGGACGGTCCCGTCGACACCGGCGAGGTGGTCCCCCACCCGGTCGAGCGGACCCCGGTCGCCTGGCCCCGGGAGCGCCTGGCCGACCTCGACGACGTCGAACGGCTGCGCCACGACCCGGCGGCGGTGCTCATCGACGCACGGGACCCGGCCCGTTTCCGCGGCGAGCACGAGCCGGTCGATGCGCGCCCGGGACACGTGCCGGGCGCGGTGAACCTTCCGGTCGCGGCGAACGTCGATGAGGCCGGACGCCTGCTGCCGATCGAGGTGCTGCGGGAGCGCTACGCGGCGATCGACGCGCTCAGCGCCGAGCAGGTCGTGGTGTCCTGTGGCTCGGGGGTCACCGCCTGCCACGATGCGCTGGTGCTCGAGGCGCTCGGAGTCGAAGCCCAGCTGTTCGTCGGGTCGTGGTCGGCGTGGAGCGCGGACCCGACGCGGCCAGCCGCCACCGGCCCGACGTCACCCGACGCGGGGAGTTGAGCCGCGATGCTCCGGCTGTTCTACGACTACCCGTCCCCGGCGTCGGCGGTTGCCATGCTGCGCCTGCAGCGTCTGGCCGACCAGGGCGCGGCCGTGGCCTTCGTGGGCTTCGATGTGCTCGGCCTGCAGGTGGCGGTGCCGGCCACCCTGGACCAGCTCGCCGAACTCGAACGCCACCAGGACCGGGCGGCTGAGCTCGGGCTGGTGATGCGTCGTCCGCGGCTGCGTCCCCCGACGCTCGGCGCCCACGTCATCGCCGAGGTGGCGGAGGATCACGGGCTCGGTGCAGCGTGGCGTTGGGCCTGCTTGTCGGGGTACTGGACCCACGGCGTCGACCTCGGTGATGCGAGCCAGCTCGCGGAGTTGGCCGCGTCAGCCGGACTCCCCGACGACGAGGTGGCGGCGGCGCTGGGAGACCCAGCACGGCGTGCGGCGGTGCGCGCACGGATGCTCGAGGCGCGCAGCCGGGGTATCGGGGGTGTCCCGGTGCTGGAGCATGCCGGAACGCTGCTCCCGCCCGATCTGCCGGAGGACGACCTGCGGGCCCTGGCAGAGATGTGACGGGCAGAGATGTGACGGGCAGAGATGTGACGGGCAGAGATGTGACGGGGAGCGATGCCAGGTGAGTGCCTTGCACCTCGACGGTCCCGCGGCCGAGCGGCTCGCACGTGACCTGCTCGGCTGGCAGCAGCCGCGGCCCGAGGCGCCCACGGGGCTCGCCGCCGAACTGCGCGACCGGCTCGAGGCAGGGTGCGCGGCGCTCGGCGAAGGGCTGGACCGTGCGGCGCAGGCCGGTCGAGGCGGTGCGGTGTGGGTGACCAAGACCAGCCTGGCGCGGTTGGCCTGCGACGGTTGGCAGCGCGATCCTCGACCCTACGAGCACACCCGCGCCAACGTGCGGGGCGTGCTCGCCCATGCCGCGGTCGAGCGCGACTGGCGCGACGGGCGGCGCGCGTCCGCGTCCCGGGTCGTCGAGCAGGTCTGGGTCGAGGAGGCGACCCGCCGACCGGGAGACCCCGCCTCGCTGTCGCGGTGGCTCAACGACTGCGGTGACGAGGACGCCGAGGTACTGCGGGGCGAGGTGGCCGAGCTGCTCGAGGCCTTCCGCGAGGTGTGGCCGGCGCTACCTGCCGACCGGGTGGTCGCGCACCTCGAACGGCCGGTGACCCTTCGGTTGGCGGGTGGCCGGGTGGTGCTACGCGGTGTGCCCGATCTGGTGCTCGACAGCCCCCGTCGGGACGACCGTGCCCGCACCTTGGTGGTCGACCTCAAGACCGGGCTGCCCCGACCCGAGCCGGACCGGGCCGAGCTGCGCTTCTACGCCCTGCTGGTCACCCTGCGCGACGGCCGTCCCCCGTTCCGGTGGGCGACCTACCACGTCCCGGAGGGGCGGATGGAAGCCGAGGACCTGCGGGTGGTCACCCTGGAACGCACCGTGGCGCGGGTCCTGGATGGCATCGGGCAGGCGGTGCGCCTGGCGACCCATCCCGACGACACGGGGCTGCTCATCCGCGGCGGGGCATGGTGCCGCTCCTGCCTGCGCGAGCCCGATTGTCCCGAGGCAGCAGCAGCCAGGGCCCGCTACGAGGCCGGGATGCACGACCGGGGGACCTGATCGCCCGGTGCGGTCACACCCCCCGGGCATGCTGTGCCCATGGACACCAACACACCTGTCACGCAGCCCACGCAGCCGCGCCGCGCCGCGTCGCGGTCGTTCCGCACGCCGGTGCGGGGTCATGCGTTCGCCTCCCGGCCCGGAGCGGTCCCCGACCCGTACCCGGGCCAGCCGGCCCTGCTCGTGCGCGAGCCGGGCAACCCCGCCGACCCGCTGGCGGTGGCCGTGTGGGTCGAGGACGGCACCGTGCCCTGGCGCATCGGCTACCTCGACCGTGGCGTCAGTGCGCGCGTTGCTCCGCGCCTGGATCGTGGGCAGCGCATCGACGCCCGGCTGGACGGTTGGAGTGCGGAGCCCGAAGGCCGCTGGCGCCGGCCGGTGCTGCTGCTGCGGGCCGTCCCTGACCCGTCCGTCCCTGACCCGTCCGTCCCCGACCCGCGGCCATCGGGGTCGGCAGCGTCACCACCCGTGACAGGGAAGCGTTCTCACGCACCGAAGGGGGATCAGGACGCGCAGGTCGCACCGGCGTGGGGCCGTCCGCCCGGGGTGGTGCGCCGCCGACTCCCGCGCCGCGCCTGACGGGCCTGACG
>SKJO01000482.1 GCA_007121975.1 Nitriliruptoraceae bacterium
ATGTGGCAGACCCCGGGGCTGGTCGTCGACGTCGGGGCTGGGCCCGGCCACCACCTCGCCGCGGTGCTGGAAGCCACCGGGGCGGGGGCGGGACTCGCGCTCGACTCCTCCAAGGCGGCCTGTCGCCGCGCCGCCCGCGCCCATCCGCGGCTGGGCGCGGTGCTCGCCGACGCCTGGCAACCGCTTCCGATCCAGGATGCGGCGGCCGGGGTCGTGCTGGTCGTGTTCGCTCCCCGCGACCTCGACGAGATCCTGCGGATCCTCGCGCCGGGGGGACGGCTGGTCGTGGTCACTCCCGAGCCCGACCACCTCGGCGTCCTCGTCGAGCGACTCGGGCTGCTGCAGGTCGATGCCGGCAAGCCCGACGCGTTGGACCGCGGGCTGGCGGGGCGCGCCGAGCCGGTCGGTCGGCGGGTGGTGCGCTGGACCCGGCACCTTGCCCACGCCGAGGTGGCGGCGGTGGTCGCGATGGGGCCCAGCGCCCACCACCTCGACGTCGAGGTCGTCGCCGAGCGCATCGCCGGGCTGCCCGAACCGGTCGAGGTCGGGTTCGCGGTCACCGTGTCCACCGCCCGTAGGCGCTGAAGTTCGACGGTTGGTTCCTGCTGGCGTCCGGCGGCGCCGCTGCTGGTCGCCAGGGGCTACCGTGACCCCATGCGTCATGTCGTGTGGGACTGGAACGGAACCCTGCTCGACGACCGCCATGTGGTCGTCGCGGGGCTGAACACCGTGCTCGCCGAGGTCGGGATCGCTCCGATCGGCCTCGACACCTACCAGCAGATCTACACCCGGCCGGTGCAGGTGTTCTACGAGCGGCTGTTCGGGCGCGCCATCGCCCCCGAGGAGTGGCCGCGGCTCGACGAGGTCTACCACGACGGGTACCACGATGCGCTCGGGCAGGCCGGGCTGGCCGCCGACGCGCTCGAGGCGTTGGACCTGGTGGCGGCGGCCGGCGCGACCCAGTCGCTGCTGTCGATGTACCAGCACGACGACCTGCTGCCGTTGGTCGAACGCTACGGGATCTTCCCACGGTTCCTACTGGTCGAGGGACTACGCGGGCCGGGCGGGGGGCTCAAGGCCCCGTTCCTGGCCCAGCACCTGGAGCGGGTGGCGGCCGTCGACGGGCATGGGCCACCCGGCCAGCGGGTGGTGGTGATCGGCGACGCACTCGACGATGCACACGCCGCCGCCGAGGTCGGGGTCGGCTGCGTGCTCTACGACGGCGGGTCGCACCCGCGCGAGGCGTTGGACGCGGTGGGGGTGCCGGTCGCCGCCTCGCTGGTGGATGCGGTGCGGCTGGCGGCCCTCACCGACCCGTCGGAGCGGATCGGCTGATCCGTGGGGCGCTGGACGACCGGGGGCGGCGGCGTCAGAACACCGGGATGGTTCCGGCGCCCAGCTCCGGATCGCGAGGCAGGGCAGGAGCGCCCTTGAACCGCAGCCCGAGCGAACGGGCCTGCTCCCCGACCACGACGCGCACGCTCAGTGGTGCATCCGACCAGCGCACGTCGAGGTGGTCGCCCCGGTGTTCGACACGGGCGCCGAGCACGCCCCACACGCGGGCGGCAGCGTCGAGGTCCGGGTGGCTGAGCGACGGGCCGAGCAGCCGGGAACCGTCATCGCGGACCGGCTCGGGGGTGACGCCCATCAGTTCGGCCCACTCCTCGTCGCTGCGCCCCTGCCAGGCGATCTGCACGATCAGACCCCCGATCTGCGAAGGACGCAGAAACGCCTCGTGCCACACGTCTCCCTCGGCGAACACGTCGACGACGTCCAGGCCGTGCGCTCGGATCTCGTCGACGGCCGCGAGCAGGTCGGGGACCTTGAGGGTGACGTGGTGCAGACCAGCCCCCCGACGTTCGAGGAAGCGGGCGGCGAAGCCCTCCGGGTCGATCGGCTCGAGCAGCTCGAGTTTGGCTCCACCCGGGTAGTGCAGTTGGCGGGTGGCGAAGCCGGCCTGGCCGAGGTCGAAGCGCGGTCCCAACCAGGCGCCCCCCAGCTCGTCGTGCCAGCGCGCAGCGGCGCGTTCGATGGCGGGGACGGCCACCGCGGCGTGGTCGGGGACGGTCGTGATGGGCATGCTGGGGCTCCGAAGCGGGGGATGGGTCGACCTGTGCTTGATGCCGGGGGCTGGCGGGGGTGGGCACAAACCTCAAGTTCAACTTGATGCAACTTGAAGGTAGTGTCGAGAAAGGATCGAGATGAACCTCAACTGGGCATTGAGGGCATCTCAAGTTGAGATTTAGGCTTTTGCGTTGTCCCAGTTGGCAACGGGTGGGCGCAGCCCCGCGCGCGTCCGTCCGGACCCGTGCGGGCCGACGCGAGGGCCGTGTCGTTGCGAGGCGATCTGCGCCGCCGGCCGGGTTCTGCGGGGGCACCACGACCACCGCACGCCGCCTGCGTTGCACTCCGGCACGGTGGCGCGGCGGAGTGGCGGCGCTCCCCGCAACGCTACGTGCCGCCCGCCGAGGTGCCAACTCGCCGTCGGTCCCTGGACGGGGCGCGGGCCGGCGGTTCGCTGGGTTCCACGCGGGCGCCCGGTTGGCCGAGCGTGGGTGTCGCCGCTGGGTCCTGCGTGCGGTATGGTCTGACGAACGCCCGTTCGGAGCCCGATCACCGGAGAGCCAGGAGTACGGTGCGTGCCGCGCGTCGCCGAACCGATCCTCCATGTGGACATGGACGCCTTCTACGCGTCCGTGGAGCAGCGTGACGATCCGCAGCTGCGTGGCCGTCCGGTGGTGGTCGGCGGCGCCGGGGGCCGGGGGGTGGTCGCTGCGGCGTCCTACGAGGCCCGTCGCTTCGGGATCCATTCGGCGATGCCCATGGTGCGGGCTCGGCGGCTCTGCCCGCAGTTGGTGATCGTGTCCAACCGTTTCGACCGCTACCGGGAGGTATCCCGGGCGGTGATGGAGATCCTGACCTCGGTCACCCCGCTGGTCGAACCGCTCTCGCTCGACGAAGCCTTCCTCGACGTTCGTGGATCGGTGCAGTTGTTCGGCACGCCCACGCAGATCGGCGAACGCCTGCGCCGTGAGGTCCGCGGCCAGCTCGACCTGCCCTGCTCGGTCGGGATCGGACCGACCAAGTCGGTCGCGAAGCTGCTGTCGGGGCGCGCCAAGCCCGACGGGCTGCTGCGTTGGCCGGCCGACGAGGTCGTCGAGCGGCTGGCTCCCCTCCCGGTCTCCGAGCTGTGGGGTGCGGGGCCCAAGACCGTGGAGCGGCTGCAGGGCTACGGACTGCGGAGCATTGGTCAGGTCGCACAGACCGATCTGCGCACCCTGCAGCGGGTCGTGGGCGATGCCCTGGGCTCGCAGCTGCACCAGCTGGCCCGCGGCATCGACCCGCGGTCGGTGACCCCGCACGAACCGGCCCGGTCGGTGTCCGCCGAGGAGACCTTCGACGAGGACGTCGATGATCCGGTCGTGCTGCGCCGCGAGGTGCTGCGCCTGGCCGAGAAGGTCGGCCGCCGGCTGCGTCGGGCGCAGCTGTCAGGCCGGACGGTGACGCTCAAG
>SKJO01000483.1 GCA_007121975.1 Nitriliruptoraceae bacterium
ACCACCCGGGCCCCGGCCTCGGCCAGCGCCGGGATCAGCCCACGCTCGGCGTCGGCCATGGCGGTGACGTGCACGACGAGGTCCACCGGCCCCTGCGGCTCGACCGCGGTGACCCACGGCGCCCGCTCGAGGACCTCGCGGGCCACGGCGGGCTCGGAGCGCAGCCGGACGCGGTAGGCGGGACCGGCACGTCCGACCAGCAGGTCGTCGATCGACCCCTGGTACAGCAGTCGGCCCGCACGCAGGATGCCCACGGTGTCACAGACCTGCTGCACGTCGCCGAGGATGTGGCTGGAGAACAGCACGGTGCGGGTGCCGCGCATGGCGGCGACCAGGTCGAGCACCTCGCGCCGGCCGGCCGGGTCCAGCGCCGAGGCCGGCTCGTCGAGCAGCACCAGCGCCGGGTCGGCGACCAGGGTCGCGGCCAACCCCAGCCGCTGGAGCATGCCGCGGGAGAACCCGCCGGTGCGCCGGTCGGCGGCGTCGCGAAGTCCGGCGTCGGCCAGCGCCGGCTCGACCCGATCCGCACTCAGCGACGCATCCACCAGGGTGCGCGCGAGGTCGACGACCTCCCGGGCCGTGAGCCACGGGTCGAACTGCGGCGTGTCGGGCAGCACCGCCACCCGGCGAGGGTCGACGTCGAGGTGGATGCTGCCGCCGGTGGGACGGCGCAGCCCGGCCAGCAGCGACAGCAGGGTGGTCTTGCCCGAGCCGTTCGGCCCGATCAGCCCGTAGACGGTGCCCGCAGGCACGGCCAGCGCGACGTCCTCGAGCGCGGTGGTCGGCCCGTAGCGCTTGGTCAGCGTCCGGGTCTCAACCAGCACGGCCGTGCTCCCGTCCGATCACCAGGTAGACGATCGACCCGAAGGTGACCGCGACGACGATCACCACCCACGCCCACCGCGGCAGGTGCCGCGGGAAGGGGTTGCGCGACAGGTCGACCAGCGCCCAGATCGTCAGGCCCAGCGACAGCAGCAGCACCGGCAGCACGGCCAGCACGAGCGTGGACTGATCCATCTCTTCCCCCCGGTCAGCGGTGCGGCCAGGTCCTCACCCGCGGGTGAGGAACAGCTGCCACTCGAGCACCGCCTCGTCGGAGGCCGACACCACGATCGGCGCCGAGGGCACCTGAACACCATAGTCGCTGAGCAGGACCTCGACCCGCCCGGCGATGACCGGGCTGCCGTCCCGGATCGCCGCCTGCACCTCGACCTCGACGGGTTCGGTGACCTCCAGGATCGTGAGCTCGCCGGTCGCGGTCACGGTGACGGGATCCCCGTCGAGGTCCGCCGGCAGGTCGAACGCGCCGGTCAGGGTGAAGGCGGCGCGCGGGTTGGCACCCAGCGTGCTCAGCACCCGGCCGTCGCGGCGGCCCGAGTCGCTCTCGAGACCGGTGAGCTCCGCCTCGATCGAGGTGGCGATGACCGCACCGTCGACGACCTCGACCTCGCCGTCCACCAGCGGGGTGCGGCCCACGGCGGTGAAGGCCCCCACGGTGGTCAGCTCCTCGTCGACGCGGTAGCCCACGAAGCTGCCCGTGCCCGCCTCACGGTCGAAGGGTTCGGCGTCGAGGTCGACCTGCCAACGTCCATCGAGGTCCTCGAGGTCCTCGGGCTCCGGCTCGGGCCCGGGCTCGGGCTCCGCGTCGGAATCGTCGTCGGGGAGCGCCGCCTCGTCACGCGCCAGGTCGACCTGTGCGGGCTCGTCACCGCTGCGCAGCCACCACAGCACGCCGCCGAACGCGAGCAGCACGACCAGGCCGACGACCAGCATCAGCTGCCGCGACGGCACGCCTACAGCCCGCTGGTGAACGACTCGGCGACGATCTCCGCGCAGGTCGGGCACATCGGGTAGCGCGACGGATCCCCGTCGGGCACCCACTTCTTGCCGCACAGGGCACGGATCGGCTTGCCGGTCGCCCGCGAGCGCTCGAGATCCTTGCGACGCACGTAATGCGTGAAGCGGTCGTGATCGCCCGGCTCGGCGTCGCGCAGGTCCTCGTCGGGGAGGACGACGGGCCGCTCGGTGAGCGGTGCGGTCTTCGGACGGGTCATCGCATCCATGGGCGCGAAGATACCCGCGCCGGCGCCGGCGCGTAGGATCCCTCCCCAACCGTTGCCCGTGCCGGAGGGCCGACCGTGCCCCGTGGAGACCCCGCCCCGCGCTCAGCGACGCAGCTGCGCGCCGAACTCACCGATCTCGAGCGCCATCTCGCCGAGGCCCCACCCCACGCCCCCGGACCCGTGCGCGAGACCCTGCAGGCGCGGCGCGACGCCCTGCAGCGCGCACTGGCCGCAGCGGCCGAGCGATGATCGTGCCCCCCTTCGACGGCGTCGTCTACCAGATCTACCCCCGCTCGTTCCGGGACACCACCGGCAACGGCGTCGGGGACCTCGCGGGCATCACCGCCGAGCTCGACCACCTGGTCTGGCTCGGGGTGGACGCCGTCTGGCTGTCACCGATCTTCCGCTCCCCGATGGCCGACTTCGGCTACGACGTCGCCGATCACACCGACGTCGACCCGCTGTTCGGCACCCTCGACGACGCCGATCGGCTGATCGCCGAGGCCCACGCCCGGGGGCTGAAGGTGTGGCTGGACTGGGTCCCCAACCACACCTCCGACCAGCACCCCTGGTTCCGGGCCTCGCGCGCCTCGCGGGACGACCCGCACCGCGACTGGTACGTGTGGCGCGACCCTGCGCCCGACGGCGGGCCGCCCAACAACTGGACGCGGCACTTCGCCGACGAACCCGCCTGGAGCTTCGACGACGCGACCGGCCAGTACTACCTGCACCTGTTCCTGCCCGAGCAGCCCGACGTCAACTGGGCCGACGAGGGCCTGCGTGCCGCGATGCACGACGTGCTGCGCTTCTGGATGGACCGGGGCGTGGACGGCTTCCGCGCCGACGTGATCCACCTCATCGGCAAGGACCCCGCGCTGCCCGACGACCCGGACTGGCTGCGGGGGGTGCCGCGGGCCGGGTTCCACCACGTCGAGGTGACCCACGAGCACATCCGCACGATCCGCCGGGTTCTCGACGAGCGGCCGGGCCGACTGATGGTCGGCGAGATCAACCTGCCCGACGCCGCGCAGGTGGCGACCTACGTCGCCCCCGACCAGCTGCACCTCGCCTTCTTCTTCGGGCTGATCTACGCGCCGTGGGAGGCCCGCTCCTGGCGCGACACGATCCGATACGCCGACGCCCAGCTCGACGCGGTCGGGGCGTGGCCGACGTGGGTGCTGGGCAACCACGACAATCCCCGCCTGGCGACCCGGCTGGGCTCGCAGCAGGCGGCCCGCGCCGCCGTCACCGCACTGCTCACGCTGCGCGGCGTGCCGTTCCTCTTCGCCGGCGACGAGCTCGGCCTCGAGGACGCCGAGGTACCACCCGACCGGCGGGTGGACCCGGGTGGCCGCGACGGCTGCCGCGCCCCGTTGCCGTGGGACGACCGCCCGGGGCACGGCTGGGCCGGTGACCCGTGGCTGCCGTGGCCGCCGGCCCACGA
>SKJO01000475.1 GCA_007121975.1 Nitriliruptoraceae bacterium
CGTGGTACCGCAGCCGGCCTGTGCAGGCCGTGCTGCCGGCCCGGCCGACGGCGGTGCGCCGCTGGCTGCGCGGGGTCGACGACGCCCCGGTGGAGCTCGTGCTGCACGGCTTCGAGGCCGACCTCGACGCGTGGTGGCGGGCACTCGGACGCCCACCGCGGGGGCCCAGCGGGCGCCGGGTCGAGTTGGTGCGCACCGACGAGGGCGCGGTTGCGGTGGTCACCGACGCCGGCCACGGTACGCTGTCCGCATGGATGACGAGATGAGCCGCCACCAGGGCGCGACACTGGCCGGCCTGCCCGAGCGGCGGGACTGCACGCGCTGCGACGGCACCCAGCATCTGCTGGGCCAGCACGGCGGGATGGGCAAGTACCGCTGCGACCGCTGTGAGTTGGTGGTCGGCTTCGACCTGGAGGCGGATCCGGCCGAGTTCCTCCTCTCGCGTGGGCAGCCGGGGAGCTACTCCAAGGACATCTACGGCAGCCAACTGCTCGGCTCGGAGCGGCGGCTGCCCTGAGCACACTGAGCTGCGAGCGCTGCGGCGCGTCGTTCACCCTGGACGCGGCGGTCGCCGCGCGCTACCCGGACTGGACGCCACGCACCTGTCGTTCCTGCCACCGTCGCGGGAACCAGAGCCGTACGGCGTCGCGCGCGACCCCGTCACCTCCCGGCGCGTCGGGCGCGCTCACCCCCGCGCAGGTCCTCGAGCGCTACACCGGGGGACCCGACAACGGCGTGTTCACCGACGGATCGGCCAGCCCCAACCCGGGCCCGGGCGGCTGGGGGGCGGTCTACGTGGTCGACGGCGAGATCGTCGCGCAGGACCACGGCCACGAGGCCCAGACCACCAACAACCGCATGGAGCTGCGCGCCCTGCTCGCCGCGCTGGAGCTGGTGCCCGAGGGCACCCCGGCGGTGGTCTACAGCGACTCCAACCTCGCGGTGCGCACCATCACCGAGTGGGCCGCGGGCTGGCAGCGGCGCGGCTGGAAGCGGCGGACCGGACCGGTCGAGAACCTCGACCTGGTCAAGCCGCTGTACGCGGGCTACTCCGCCCGGCCCGAGCTCGAGCTGCGCTGGATCAAGGCACATGCCGGCAACCGGTGGAACGAGTACGCAGACGCACTGGCCTCGGCCTACCTCCGCGAGCAGAGCTGAGCCGGGGGCGCTCAACCCCAGCCGCCCAGCCGGACCAGCGCGGTGACGCCGGCTCCGACGAGCACGACGAGCGGGAACGGCGCGCGAAGCGCGACCGCGATCGCCGCCGCGCCGAGCCCCACGATGCGGGCATCGAGGACCAGTCCGCCGTCCGCGCCGAGCGTCTGGGTGACCACCAGGGCGGCGAGCATGGCCGCGGGCAGCAGCTCGGCGACCGCCCGGACCCGGGGCGGCAGCTGTCGTCCGGCAGCCGCCACCGGCCCCGCCGCCTTGAGCACGAAGCTGCCCACCGCCAGCAGTCCGAGCGCCACGAGGGTGAGGGTCACGGCGTCTCCTGAGGTGGATCATCGGCCGGGTCCGGGTCGCGGTGCTCTCGGTCGGGCGCGACCCGCAGGGCGATCACCGCGCCCAGGGCCGCAGCCACCACCGGGATGCCCGGCGGCGCCACCGGCGTGAGCGCGAGCGCGATGCCCACCCCGAGCACCGCGGCGACGCGGCCCTGCCGGCTGCGCAGCCACGGGGCGAGCAGGGCCAGGAACCCGGCCGGGAAGGCCGCGTCCAACCCTAGAGCACGCGGGTCGCCGAGCAGCTGTCCCCCGTAGGCGCCCAGTGCGGTCGCCGCGACCCACCCCACCCCAACGGCCAGGCCGGCCAGCCGGAAGCGCCGGACCAGCTGATCGCGGGGGCCGGCCAGCGCCAGCGCGACCGATTCGTCGATCATCAGGTGGCCGTCGAGCATCCTGCGGGGCAGCGGGCCGCGGGGCAGGTGCGGGGCCATCGCGAAGCCGAAGGCGAGGTAGCGCAGGTTGAGCAGCACCCCGCCGAGCGCACCGGTGAGCGGGCTGCCGCCGGCGGCGAGCACACCGACGAAGGCGAACTGCGCGCTGCCGGCGAACACCACCACGCTGGACAACGTCGCGACCAGGGGCGAGAGCCCGGCGGCGGTGGCGAGCACGCCGTAGGACAACCCGTAGGCACTGACCGCGGCGGCCAGCGCCAGGGCCTCGCCGAGCAACGGGTCGCGGCGCGACCCGTCACGGGGCGTTCGGGATAGCGGACTCATCGTTCGGTATGCTGTACCATACGCGCACCCACGGACCCAAACCCACGGACCCGAGCCCCCTGGCCCGAGCCCCCTGACCCGAGCCCCCTGAGCCCCGATGACCGACGATCGCACCGATGCGGTACCGGTGGCTGCCGCGCCGCACGACGCCGCGCCGCTCGATGATCCGGCTGCCCTCCGGGCCCGGGTCGCGGAGACCGTGCGCGAACTGCGCCGCCGATCGGGGCGCAGCCTCGCCGAGCTCGCCGCGAGTGCCGGCATCGGCAAGTCGACCCTGCATGCGATCGAGGCCGGCGACGCCAACCCCGGTATCGAGACGCTGTGGTCGCTGGCCCGGGCCCTCGGGGTGCCCTTCGGCGCCCTGCTCGAGCCGCCCGAACCCGGCGTCCGGGTGGTGCGCCGCGAGCAGGGACCCCGCGTCGACAGCGAGCGGACCACCATGCGCGCCCAACTCAAGACCTCCACCGCCCACCATGGCCGGGTCGAGGTCTACCGCGTGGAGCTCGACGTCGACCACGACCAGGACGCCACCGCCCACGGGCCGGGAACGATCGAGCACGCGCTCGTAGTGTCCGGGCAGCTGCGGGTCGGCCCGCTCGGAGCGCAGGTCACGCTCCGGCCCGGAGACCTGGCCAGCTTCCCCGCCGACGTTCCCCACCGCTACGACGCACTTCAGGCCGGTACCGAGCTGGTCCTGCTCATCGAGTACCGGTGAGCCGCCGAACCGTCCCGGTGGTCGCGGCGGGCCTGGTGGCGGCGATGCTGCCGGTGTTCCTGCTCGGCACCCTCTCGCCGCGGATCGCCACCGAGCTCGGACTCAGCGAGGCAGGCGTGGGCCTGGCGCTGAGCGTGTTCTTCGCGGCGGCAGCGGTGAGCGCGGTACCCGGAGGCCGGGTCGCGGACCGGATCGGGGCCGGCGCAGCGCTGCGGACCGGAGTGCTGGCCGCCGCAGCGGCCATGGCCGGGGTGGGACTGGCGGTGACCGGCACCGCCGGGCTGCTCGTCGCGCTCATCGGCGCCGGGGTCGCGCTCGGTCTGGTGGATCCCGGCGGCTCCCGGGCGCTGAGTGCCGCCGTACCGCGGCGACGCCAGGGCCTGGCCTTCGGGGTCAAGGAGGCCAGCGTGCCCGCGGCCTCGCTGCTTGCCGGGGCAAGCCTGCCGCTGGTGGTCGGCTGGCGGGCGTCGTTCGTGGCCGGGGGAGTGCTCGCCGCGCTGATCGCCGCCGCCGTGCCCCGGGGTCTGGACGCGAGCAGGGCCCGGTCACACCCCAGGCC
>SKJO01000426.1 GCA_007121975.1 Nitriliruptoraceae bacterium
GACTGCGGGACGCGATCACCGAGGGCGTGCTGTGCGACGGAATCAGCCTGGCGGCGCTGCACCTCGACCACTGCGCACCCCGGCACGCGGCGCAGGACCCGGGCACGTCGGCCGACCGCGTCCGCTGAGCCCCGGGCCCGGGCACACCGTCGCCACGGACGAGTAGGCTTGCCCGTCGGAACATCACGAGGTGGAGGACCCCGGTGGCGGAGCGCGAACGGGTACCGAACAAGGTTCGGCGCGCGCAGGCCCGCGAGGAGCGCAAGCGCAAGGAGGCCGAACGCGAGGCCCAGCGCAAGCGCGAGCGTCGGCGCAACATCATCGTCGCCGGGGTGATCGTGGCGATCATCCTCGCCGTGGTGGTCCAGGCCTTCCTCACCCGGGACACCTCCGAGCCCGAACCCGACCTGCCCCCGGAACTCGAGGAACTGCTCGAGCAGCTCGAGAACGAGGACGTCGACCTCGAGGACCTCGACTTCGGCGACCTGCTCGACGACCTGCCCACCGAGGAGGAAGTCGAGGGCGGCGGGACCGACGGCGGGACCGACGACACGACGGAGGGTGACGGCTCGGACTGAGCCGGCTCGGACTGAGCCGCCGCCGGCCCGCGTTCCGCCAGCCGGCCCGGAGCGCTCGGCACCGCGGAGGGTGACGTCGGAGCGCTCTCCCGGCGGCACCCACACGCGCGCGCTGCCGGCGTCGGGCGATCAACGCCCGGGGTGCCTCCCCTGACGCGATGGTGCGCGCGCTCGCTTGACGGGCGTGCGCTGTGCGACCGGTCCAACACGGGCGTCGCCCTGCCCGCGGACGCGGCGTACCCAGACGGACACCAGCGACCGGTTGCGTACGCCGCATCCCCCACGCTGGACCACGCGGCGTACCTAGCCGGACACCAGCGACCGGTTGGGTACGCCACGTCTCCGGGCGGCACCCGCCATGGCGACCAACTGGGCGCAAAGAGCACGAAGTCGGGCGCTGAACGCACGAACAGGCCGGCGTCGATGCGCCAGCCCGACGGCGCGCCACCGCCCCGCCCGCCGCTCAGCGGGTCCCGACGGCGTCGTCACCGACCGCGACCACCACGTTGGCACCCTCGGGGGCGGTGACTCCCGGCGGCAGCGGCTGCACCGGTGCCCCGAGCGTGGCCGCCACCCACTCGGCCTGCTGCTCCGCGCCGGGCAGCCGGTACACGGTAGTCGTCACCCCGGCGTCGAGCTCCTCGGGGCCGCGCCCCGCTCCGCCGGCGGTGAACCCGGCGTAGAACAGCGTCTCGAACACGATGGTGGTCGGGCTGCCCCGCCCGCCGGACCAGATCGCGACGGTGGTGTCCTCACGCTGATCGCGATCACCGCGGTCGGCGATCGGCCGGCCGGCCCGCAGGTCGCGCAGCAGTGCCTGGGTGCCGGGCTCGTAGGCGACGAGGTACCAGATCCCGTCGATCCGGCGCGGGTAGGCCGGGACCGCGGTCATCGGGAAGCCGTCGCGCGCGACCTGCCGCACCTCGGCCGCCAGGTCCCGCATCTCGGCGATGCTGAGGTCCTCGTCGGTGGTGACGCTGCCGGCGACGTCGTCGATCAGCCGTGACAGCCGCGGCACGTCGACCAGCACCCGTGCGGAGACCAACTCCCCGATCACCGCCCGGATGAAGGTCTGCTGGCGCTCGACCCGCTCGACGTCGCCGCGGGGCCCCTGCCGGGAGCGGACGTAGGCGAGCGCCTCCACCGGATCGAGCTGCTGGCAGCCGGCCTCGAAGTCGGCGCCGGACTTGGAGTCCCGCAGCGGCTCGTCAAGGCAGATGCGCACCCCGCCGAGGGTGTCGACGACGTCGATGAAGCCGCCGAGCGTCACCTCGCCGTAGTGGTTGACCGGCAACCCGAAGTTGTTGCGGATCACCCGGATGAGGTTGTCGGGCCCGCCGGCGAAGGTGTCGGCGAGCTTGCGGTTGCGGCCGTCGTCGACGACCAGCAGGTCCCGGGGCAGGCTCACCAGCGAGATGTGGTTGCGGTCGGCGGTGACCGCCACGTAGATGATGGTGTCGGCCCGCTGCCCTTCGAAGCTGCCCAGGGTCAGCTGGCTGCGCTGCTCGGGGTCGAGCCCCTCGCGCGAGTCGGAGCCGACCACGAGGAAGTGGCGGGCCTGGGAGGTCCGCGTGGGGGTTTCGCGCTCCTCGACGGTGACGCGGGTCAGGCTCGCCTCGGCCTGCTCGATCAGCAGGTAGGCGGTCGTGGTGCCGGCCACGACCACCGCCAGCCCGACCAGGGTCACGGTGGCCAGCAGCCGGCGCAGCCGGCGGAACCGGCGCCCGCCCGCGGCCGGTGGCCCCCAATCTCCGGTGTCCTCGGTCATGGGCTACTCCGAATCGTCGAGATCGGCCCCGACGCTGACGAGCACCGCGACGGGCTCGGCCTCGAAGCTGAGGGTGGTGGGCACCGGGACGGCAACCGCCTGCAGCAGATCGGCGACCTGCTCGGCGAGCTCCTGTGCCTCGGGGTCGTCCTGGTCGTAGGTGACCTCGGTCACCTCACGATCGAAGCTGGGGGCGTTGCCCGTACCCAGTACCGCGAACCCGGCTGCCTCGATCCGGGCGGCCACGTCGCCGGCGAGCCCGGCGACGCCCGCACCGTTGATGACCGCGAGCGTGGGCTGGTCCTCGGCCGGGGCCGGGGGTCCGTCGAGCGGATCGGCGTCAGGGTCGTCGAGGTGGTCGGCGGCGTCCGGGTCGCCCGGCTCGTCGGGCGTCAGCGGTAGGCCGTCGCGCAGTTGAGCGAACCGCAGCTCCGCGCGCTCTGGGAGCACGATCAGCTCGCTGGTGTCGGGATCGGTCTCGGCTTCGATGGTCACCACCTCGACGTCGGTGGGGTCGGCGAGGGCCTGCGCGAGCTCGAACAGCGCACGGCCCCGCAGCGAGACGTCGGTGACCATCTCATCGGCCAGTGCGTCGATCGCTCGACGGGTCGCCAACGGGTGGCGCATCGCGAACCGGGCATCGAGGTCGCCAGCGAGGTCGGGGAGCACGTCGATGACGCCACGGACCCGTTCCTCGGCCGACCCCTGGGTCACGGCGCTGCGCAGCTCGTCCGCGGTGATCTCGCGGCAGCCGGTCACCCCGCAGCGCTCCACGGGTCCGAGCGGGCCGACCAGGGACGGCAGCAGCTCGGTGGTGGCGATCACGAGGTGGTCGAGCGCCACCGAGGTGTAGTCGGCCAGGGCCCGCACGATCCCGTCGGGGCCACCCGCCGCCTGGATCTGCTGGAGGGTGAGCAGCCCGTCGCCCTCGCGGGCCACCGGCAGGTTCTCCGGCAGCGCGACCACCGCCGGCACCGTGCGCGGGCCCCCGACCTGCACCAGCAGCACGGGGGCAGCCAGCGCCGGCTCGGCCGGGACGGTCGGGTCACGGACCGGCTCGGTCACGACCACGAGGTAGGTCGTCGCCTCGGCCGGCGCGCGGGGAGGCTCCCCGCCCCGGGCGGTGAGATCCTCCTCGAGCAC
>SKJO01000359.1 GCA_007121975.1 Nitriliruptoraceae bacterium
GCCCCGTTGCTCGACGGACCGGCCAGCACGGTCACCGTGGCCCCCGCGACGTCTCCGCCGACCAACCGGCGTACCGCCTTCTCCAGCGCGCGGCCGGCCTGCTCGGCCCGGGCAACCGGCCCGATGCCGTGTTCGTCCAGCCAGGCACGCACGGCCCGGATCTGGGCCTGGCCGACGTGCGGGAGTGCCGCCTGGTCGACGTCGGGCAGCTCGCCGGTGAGCCGGGCGCGGCGCTGCCAGGGCGGGGCCTGCTCCCAGGGCCGCACCGCCCGGGCCTCCCCGAGGTCCTCGGGGCGCTGCCCCCGGCTCCACTCGGGCACCGCCACATCGAGCAGCAGCGACATCACGATCGCGGTCGCTCCCCACAGCAGGTCGTCATCGAGCTGCCACGCCCACGACGAGCCACGCAGCGACAGCGGCGCGTGCCGCCAGCGGTCGGGCTCGAGCAGCTGGGCGACCGGCACGTGCAGGACCTCGTCGACCTCCCACGGGTTGCCGGTCAGCGGGTGGGGCGCACGCCAACGCCCGAGCACCGGCACGACCCAGAAGCGCGACGGCGGGATGTAGAAGGTCGGGCCGGTGCCGACCACCTCGACGCTGTCGGCGCGCAGCGCGACCTCCTCCCAGGCCTCGCGCAGGGCGGCCTGCTCGATGGTCTCGCCCGGATCGAGCCGGCCACCGGGGAACGACACCTGCCCGGGGTGCGAGCGCAGATCCTCGCGGCGGCGGGTGAGCACCACCCGCGGCCCGTCGGGTGCGTCCTCGACCAGCACGAGCACGGCCCCGACCCGGGCACCGGCCGGCGGGGTGCGCGCAGCGTCGTCGACGGCGTCGAGCGCGGACCGCAGCCGCGGCCAGAACCCTTCGGGGAGCAGCCGCTCGTCCACCTCGACCTCCGCAGCGTCGGGCTCACGCCAGCGACGCGGCCAGCCCATCGAGACTGTCGGCCTCGCTGACGACCACCTCGTCGAACCCGTAGCGCTCGACGGTGGCGGCCAGCACCAGCGCGCCGCCGTGGATCACGTCCTCACGGCCGGGTTGCATCGGTCCGAGGGCCGCACGCTGCGCCGAGGTCATCGCCACCAGCCGATCGGTCAGCGCGCCCAGTGACGACGCCGGGATGCGTGCGCCGTGGATGAGCGACTCCTCGTAGGTGTCGAGGCCGAGGTGCAGCGCCCCGAGCGTGGTGGCGGTGCCCGCCACCGCGACCAGCGCGACGGCGTCCGCGACCCGCCAGCCGGCGGCCGCGAGCTGCACGTCGACCTCGTCGAGCCGTGCCCCGACCATCGCCCGCCCGGCGTGCAGCTGGGCCAGGTCGGGCGGGTCGGCCTGCAGGTGACGCTCGGTGAGCCGCACACAACCAAGCTGCACCGACGCACCGGCCTGCGCACCGTGCTCGGTGCCGAGAACCACCTCGGTCGACCCGCCGCCGATGTCGATCACCGCGGCGGGGCGCGGTACGTCGACCGCCGCGGTCGCGCCGAGGAAGGCCAGCGCAGCCTCCTCGGCGCCGGTCAGCACCTCGGCGTCGACGCCGGCGACCTCACGCACGCCGGCGAAGAAGCGCTCGCGGTCGGCGGCGTCACGCACCGCCGAGGTGGCGGCGATCCGCACCCGGTCGCGGACCCCCAACCCCTCCCACTGGGCGCGGTAGGCCGCGATGGTGGCCAGGGTTCGCGCCAGGGCCTCGTCGTCGAGCCGGCCGGTGCGATCCACCCCCGTGCCCAACCGGGTCACGGTCATCTCGCGGGTGAGGCGCTGCCCGTCGGCGCCGTGGACCAGCAGGCGCACGGAGTTGGAGCCGACGTCGACGGCAGCGTGGGCGGCAGCAACCGCACGGGCAGCGCACATGGGGACCTCGCAAGGGGATCGGGCTCACCCGGGTTCGGGGTCCGGGGCGCACGGGACCGGACACGCCACCGGTATCAGCGTCGACAGGGTCCACGCGCCGATCGGGTTGTCGCCCGTGGCCAGATGGTGGGCGGCGTGCACGTGCAGACACTTCACGTAGCGCGGCATCCCGCCGGCACTGGTCCCGGCGGCGGGCAGCGGGCCTCCCAAGGCGTCGCGGAAAGCGAGGTAGCGCTCGTGACCGGCGGCGTAGGCGGCGGCCAACGCGGGCTCGGCCTCGAGGCGCTGGTTGAGCCCGACCATCACGTGGTCGGCCTCGAGCGTGCCGACCTGCGAGCGCAGCACCGGGCAGGTCAGCCAGAACGTCGTCGGGAACGGGGTGCCGTCCTCAAGCCGGGGCGCTACGCGCACAACGGTGGGCATTCCTCGCTCGCAGCGGTGGACGATCGCCGGATCACCCCGGGCGGGGCGGCCGAGCTGCGCACTGATCTGCGCCTGCTCGGCAGCGGTCGCTCGCGACGCCGCCGCAGCCCGGTCGTACGAAGCCTGCGCATCGACGCGCACGGCGTCCGCCAGCTCGGCGGCGTCAGGCTCCGACACGGCCGCGCCGCTGCCGGCGCGCCTCACCCTGGATCATCTGCGACTTGTGCATGAACCGTCGCAGGCGCTTGTTGAAGTCCTTGTCGAGCTTGGACCGCAGGTTGGGGGTCTCCTCGTCCTGCCAGTCCGGATCGGCGCGCTTGATCGACAGGTCGACCTTGCCGTCCTCCTTGACGTCGAGCACGCGCACATCGACCTCGTCACCCTCGGCGAGGTAGGCGTAGATGTTCTCGACGTAGTCGGCGTCGACCTCCGAGACGTGCACGAGGCCCGTGACCGCCCCACCGTCTTCGGTGGCGACCTCCACGAACGCGCCGTACTCCTCGAGTCGGACGACCTTGCCCTTCAGGATCTCTCCTCGCAGTGCGATCAACTCCTCGCGGGGACGCCGACGCGCGCGCTCGCGCCGCATCGCCCGATCAGGTGGGAGCCGGTCGGCCCCACGGACGGAAACCTGCCCCGCAGCCTCGCTGCTGGGCGCGCGGACGGGCAGCCGACGACGGCGGCCCTGCACACAAGGTACGTCAGCCCCGCGCCATCCGGCAAGCGGCGGCCCGTCATCCAAGGCGTGGACTTCAGGTTCCGCGTGCGGTCAGCGCCTCCCACAGGCGGCGGTACCACGCCCGCGCCGGGGGATCCGCGCCCTCGGGGGGAGCGACGATCACGGGCCGGTCGACCTGCGGCGGGACCAGGGTGTAGGGGACCTCACCCGGCCGGGCGAGCCCCTGGCGCTCACGGGCGAACTGCTCGATGGTCGCCGGGTCGTGCAGGTCCTCGCGGCGCTGCTCGAGGCCGGCGTTGGCCTCCTCGAGGGCCTCGGCGGTGGTGCTCAGCGCCTCGACCCGGGCACTGACGTCGAGGTACTGCTGGGCGGGGCCGGAGACCAGCACCACCGCCAGGCCGACCGCCGCGAGCAGCACGGCGAGCAGCGGACGGTCGCCCTGGGAGAGGTGGCCGAGCCCCGACCGGCCGACCTGCGCTGCGCGCACGACGCCCCGGGCCGTGCGCTGCAGCACGACGGGGCCGCGCCCGGGCC
>SKJO01000255.1 GCA_007121975.1 Nitriliruptoraceae bacterium
GGCGCCCGACTCGGTGCGCGGCTGTGGCGGCCCGAGTACCGGGCGGCGCTGCGCACCGTGCGTGAGCGGGCCCACGGTGAGGCACCCACCCCCGTACGATGCCGGGAGCTGGTGCTCGCTGCCGCCCGGCAGCGTGACGCCTGGCGGCAGCGGGGCGGCAGCGGCACCCCACGGCTGCCCGCCGACCTGCCACGGATCGTGGCCGCCTTCGCCGCGGTGCACGAACAGCTCGACGCGCTGCATCCGGTGCTGGACACCTCGGCGCTGTGGGCCGGGCCGCTCGAGGCGGTCGGTGCGCGTGCCCGGTCCCTGGCCGCCGACCAGCGCACCCTGTTCCGCCTGCCGCGGCTGGTGGAGCTCGGCGAGTGGCTCGGCACCCACCATCAGGCGCCGCTGCTGCATGCGCTGCGGACCGGGGAGGTCCGCGCCGAGGACCTGCCGGCGACCTTCGAGCACGCCTGGTTGCGCTCGATCCTGCGCACCGAGTCCGCTCGCGATCCCCGGCTGGCCGGCTTCGACGGCCGGCTGCAGGACCGGCGGGTGGCGACCTACCTGGCCGACGACCGCGCCCATCTGCGGCGCACGCCCCCCCGGGTGCGCCGGGCGGTGGCCGAGCGCGCCACCGCGGTGCGTGACGCCCACCCCGACCAGGACCAGCTGATCACCGCCCAGGCCCGGCGCAAGCGTGGACACCTGCCGCTGCGCGAGCTGTTCGCCCGGGCCCCCGACGTGCTGCTCGCCCTGCGGCCGTGCTGGGCGATGTCCCCGCTGGTCGTGGCCCAGACGCTGCCCGCCGAGCCGATCTTCGACGTGGTCGTGTTCGACGAGGCGTCGCAGGTGGTACCCGCCGAGGCCGTCAGTGCGCTGCTGCGGGCCCGGCAGGTGGTGGTCGCGGGCGACGACAAGCAGCTGCCACCGACCGCGTTCTTCGACACCGTGCCCGACGAGCTCGAGGACGCCGACGAGGACACCGCCCTCGCGCTGACTGCCGGGTACGAGTCGGTGCTCGACGTGCTCGGGGCGCTGCTCGGCCGCCGGATGCTGCGCTGGCACTACCGCTCCCGCGACGAGCGGCTGATCGCCTTCTCCAACCGCGAACTGTACGACGGGTCGTTGACCACCTTCCCGGGGCCGGGCGGTGCGCCGCCGTTGCGCCACGTGCTGGTCGCCCACCGGCCCGGCGAGGCCACCGACACCCGGTCCAACCCCGACGAGGTGGCCCGGGTCGTGGACCTGATCGTCGAGCACGCGCACCAGCGTCCCGACCAGAGCCTCGGGGTGATCGCGATGGGCCAGCACCACGCGCAGCGCATCGAGGACGCACTGCGCCGCCGTGCGGCCGACCGCACCGACCCGGCTCTCGAGGCTCTCCTCGACGAGACCCGCGAGGAGCGCACCTTCGTCAAGAACCTCGAACGGGTCCAGGGCGACGAACGCGATGCGAT
Source organism: Nitriliruptoraceae bacterium (assembly GCA_007121975.1). Classification (GTDB taxonomy): domain Bacteria; phylum Actinomycetota; class Nitriliruptoria; order Nitriliruptorales; family Nitriliruptoraceae; genus SKJO01. Next base: position 1,446 of record SKJO01000255.1, read on the forward strand.
CGTGCTGTCGGTCGGGTACGGCAAGCAGCCCGACGGCCGGCTGCTGTACCGTTTCGGTCCGCTCAACCTCGAGGGCGGTGAGCGGCGGCTCAACGTGGCGGTGACCCGGGCGCGGCGGCACATGACCGTGGTGTCGAGCTTCGCCGGTGACGAGCTCGACCCGTCACGCTCCTCGGCCCGGGGGGTGCAGCTGCTGCGCAGCTACCTGCTGGCCGCAGCCGTCGGCGGGATACCGCCCGAGGGCGGCGGCCCCGCGGGGGCGCCGGGGGCGCTGGTGGGTCAGATCGCCGCGCGGCTCGAGGCCGCCGGGCTGGTGGTGCAGGCCGACTACGGCGTGTCGCAGGCCCGCATCGACCTGGCGGTCACCGACCCTGAGCGCCCGGGCCGGCTGGTGCTGGCCGTCGAGACCGATGGTCCCGGCTACCACGCCGCCGGGGGGGTGCGCGACCGCGAACGGCTGCGCCGGCAGGTGCTCGAGGGCCTGGGCTGGTCCTACCACCGGGTCTGGTCCACCGACTGGTTGCACGACCCCGACACCGAGCTCGCCCGCATCCTCGCCGCCCATGAGACGGCCTGCGCGGCGCGCGAGCCGGCGGCTCCGCCTCCTCCACCACCGGCCCCGCCCCCGCCCCCGCGTGCGGCGGTGCCCGACCGTGGGCCCCGGCCCGACGTTCCCGCCGGGCGCAGCATCACCGCCTACCGCCCCGAACAGCTCGATGCGCTGGTGCGGTGGATCGAGGCCGACACGCTGCTGCGTACCGAGGAGCAGCTGGTGGCCGAGGCGATGCGCGAACTCGGCTTCGCGCGGCGGGGATCGCGCATCGTGGCGGAGCTGCAGGCGGCCGTGCGCCGCACCCGGGGCGAGCCCCGGGTGGGCTGACGCTACGGGTGGCTACTCGGCGGCCTGGCGTACCAGCGCGAGCTGTGTGCCCTCGACGCTGTGCTGCACGTCGAGGCGGGTGTCGGCCAGCGGTGCGACGAGCTCGGGGGCGAGGTAGATCTCGGTCCCGGCCTGCTCGGTGACCTCGTCACCCTCGGCGGGCTGCTCGGCGAACGCCAGTGCCAGCGAGCCCTGGCCGTTGTCGTCGGCGTGGCTGAAGACCCGGATCCCGAACGAGTCGGGGACCTCCTGGGCGTTGCGGGCTTCCTCGATGAGGCGGACGGCGTCGGTGGTGACCTCGAAGATGGTGAGCTCCTGCGGATCGGGTTCGCTTCTGCCTCGACCGTATCGAGGGTGGGTGGCCCTCGCCGGGTTTGGCGCCCGAGTCCCGCCATCGGCGGCTGATCGCTCCTGGCCTGCCCGCAGGCCGGATTCGGGCGAGCGCTGAGCGCGCGCTCTGCGCTGGGTGGTCAGCGAACCACGGAAGGCGTGACTAGCGTCGAGAGTCCGCTCCAGCCCCCGGCGGCCCCACCCCGGCCGTCGGAGCACGTGATGAGCGCCCACCCTGCGCAGGATCGCGGTCCTGGTGGTGGTCCCGGTCGCGGGCCCGGGGATGCGTTCTTCGTGACCGCGCTGGCGCTCGGGCTCGCTCGCTCGGGGTTGGGGCAGCCCGCCTGCGTGAGCGAGCTGACCGCGCTGGCCGACCACGCGCTGCTGTGCGAGGCCCGCGAGTTGCTCGCCGAGCTCAGCCACCAGCCCGCCGCGGTCGTGGAGCGGGCGGGACAGCTGCTCGCGGCGGCGATCGCCGAGCTCAACCAGCCGTAGCCTGCTGCAGGCGGACCAGGAAGGTCGCCATCTGGTCACGGCGCACCGCGAGGTCCGGGGCGAAGGTGGTGGGCGAGGTGCCCGTGGTGATCCCGGCCTCGCGCACCGCGGCGATGCCGGGCGCATGGGGGCTGGCCGGGTCCACGTCGGTGAAGCCCGGCGCACCGTGCGCCTCGAGCCCCGCCGCCCGGGCCAGGAAGCTGGCCATCTCCGCGCGGGTGACCGACCCGGTCGGGTCGTAGGTCCCGTCCGTCCGGCCCTGGGTGATGCCGGCGGCGGCGATCGCGGCGATCGCCCCGGCGTGCACGTCGGTCGGGTCGAC
>SKJO01000118.1 GCA_007121975.1 Nitriliruptoraceae bacterium
CGTCTCGGGCGTCTCGGTCGTCTCGGTCGTCTCGGGCGTGCTGGCCGGGGTGACCCCGGGCCGCTCGCGGGGGACCGGGGCCGGCAGCGGCGCCCCGGCGGCGCGCAGCTGGGCGAGCACCTCCCAGATGCGGTCGAAGGCCAGCTTGGCCTGGCGGGCGTCGTACAGCGCCCCGTGGGCCTGGTCACGGTCGTGGGTGATGCCCAGCGCGGCGCAGGTCTTGGCCAGGCTCCGCGGCGCTTCGGGACCGGAGGCGATCAGCGGCAGCGCCAGCGTCTCGACGTCCAGCAGGTGGTGGTCCCAGGTCGGCATGAGCCCCAGTTTGCGGCACATGCGCTCGAGGTGGCGGGCGTCGAAGTCGGGCACCGCACCGACCAGCACCGCCCCTTCGGCATCGCTGAGGAAGGTGGTGAGCCACTCCTTGGCCGGGGTCTTGTCCCGGGGGGCGATCCTCGCCGCGTGCTGGGTGAGCTCGAGGGCCTCGTCGTCGGCGCCGTCGGTGGTGTGCTCGGGGAAGAACTGGCGCTCGACCTCGCGGCCGTCCTCGTAGCGCACGATCCAGGCCACCTCGGTGAGTTCGTGCCGCTGATGGTCGAGACCGGTGGCCTCGGTGTCGACGAACACGAACCGGGTACCGGCGGTTGATCGTCGCGAGCCGGTCGAGGTGGCCATCAGCGCTCCTGCGGGTTGACGCGGCCACGCTAGCGGCCGGCCGTGGTGCTGTCGCGCGGCGGACAGAGCGAGCCCCCGGGCGCGGGGCGCCCGGGGGCTCGAAGCCCGGTGGGGCGGTCCACCGGGCGGGGGCCGAACGGGTGGTGGTACCCGTGGCCCGGGTGATGGTCGTGCCGGCGCCCCCCGGTCGGGAGAAGTTGGCCGGTGTGGCGCCGACGGGACGCTACGGGCAGCAGGCCAACGGCAGGTGACGAGCGGGTAACCGTCGGCTTGCCGCTGAGCGAAGGCTGTCGGGCGGCGTCCCGGCTCGACACCGAACGTCCGTTCGTGTACCTTCGCCATCCACAGACCGATGCCAGCACGGCGTGCCCTGGTCGCAGGCAGCACGTACGGTCGTGCCGCTCCCGCTCCCGCTCCCGACCCGACTCACCACCCACCACCCCACCGGAGGACGCTGTGGACCGCGACAAGGCGCTGGATCTCGCACTCGCCAACATCGAGAAGCAGTTCGGCAAGGGCTCGCTCATGCGGCTGGGTGACGCGGCTGCCGTGCAGGTCCCGGCCATCCCGACCGGGGCCCTGTCACTGGACCTGGCGCTTGGCATCGGAGGGCTGCCCCGCGGTCGGGTCGTGGAGATCTACGGCCCGGAGTCCTCGGGCAAGACCACCGTTGCGCTGCACGTGATCGCGGAGGCCCAGCGTGCCGGGGGCATCGCCGCCTTCATCGATGCCGAGCACGCGCTGGACCCGACCTATGCACGGGCACTTGGGGTCGACATCAACGAGTTGCTGGTCTCCCAGCCCGACAACGGCGAGCAGGCGCTGGAGATCGCCGACATGCTCGTGCGCTCCGCGGCCGTCGACATCGTCGTGATCGACTCGGTGGCGGCGCTCACCCCCCGCGCGGAGATCGAGGGCGAGATGGGCGACACCCACGTCGGCCTGCAGGCCCGCCTGATGTCGCAGGCGCTGCGCAAGCTCGCCGGGTCGCTCAAGCGCTCGGACACCATGGCGGTGTTCATCAACCAGTTGCGCGAGAAGGTCGGCGTGATGTTCGGGTCGCCCGAGACCACCCCTGGTGGCCGGGCGCTGAAGTTCTACAGCTCGGTGCGGCTCGACGTGCGGCGTATCGAGACCCTCAAGGACGGCACCGACGCGGTCGGCAACCGGGTACGGGTCAAGGTCGTCAAGAACAAGGTCGCACCGCCCTTCCGGCAGGCCGAGTTCGACATCATCTACGGCGAGGGCATCTCCAAGGAGGGCTCGCTGATCGACGTCGGGGTCGAGCAGGCCGTCATCCGCAAGGCCGGTGCGTGGTACACCTACGAAGGTGACCAGCTCGGCCAGGGCAAGGAGAAGGCCCGGCTGTTCCTGCGGGAGCATCCGGATATCGCCCTCGAGATCGAGAAGCGGGTCAAGGACAAGCTCGGGGTGGCGCCGCTCGCCGCCGCGGAGCCGTCCGCCGCCGAGCAGGACGACTGAGCCATGTCCGGGCAGCACCCTCGTCCCGAACCGGAGGCCGACCCTCCGCCCTTCCGCGATGCCGAGGCCTGGCTCGCCGCACGGGGTGTCCGCCGCGAGCCGGTGACGCGGCCGGCGTCGTCGCCACCGGACGCGCCCAGCGCTGGAGATGATCCCGCGCCGGTCACCGCCCGGCAGGTGGCACAGCTCGCCGCTCAGCAGGCCGACCAACGGGCTGAGGCCGCCGATGCCGCCGCTTCGGCCCGGTCTGCGCAGCCGCGGCTCGAGGATGATGTTGCCGCGGCCCTGGCCTTCATCCGTCGCTCGACCGCGAGCACCCCGCAGAGCGAGCAGCGACTCGGCGACAAGCTCGCGGCACGCGGCACGCCGGCGGTGGTCGTGGAGCAGGCGCTGGCCGCCGCCCGCCGCCAGGGCCTGGTCGACGACGTCGCGATGGTCGCTGCCCTGGTCGCGGAGCGCCGGAGAGCGGGTCATGCGCCGGCACGCATCCGCCGCGACCTCGCCGCTCGCGGCTTCGGTCCGCACCTGCTCGATGCGGCCCTGGCCGGGGCCGAGGCCGAGGACCCGAGGGCCGCGGCCTTCGCCCTTGCCCGGCGGCGGGCTGAGCAGCTCACCGGGATCGAGGCCGAGGCCGCGGTTCGTCGTGTCACCGGCTACGTGCTGCGACGCGGCTACCCCGACGCGCTGGCCCGCAAGGTGGCCCGCGACGCGGTGTTCGCCACCCGCGACGATGAGCGCACCGCCGGGCACTGAGCGCAGCTGCCGTGGTTGTCCCGCGCCCCGGGCATGCCTAGGGTGGACGGGCCGCCCTGCTCCCGCACCGGGAGAGGATCGTCCGGGCGGGTCTATCGATGACGGGGAGGACCTGATGCGTAACGTGTGGCAGCGACTGCGCCTGACCGTGGCAACGGCGATGATCGCCGGCCTGCTGGTGGCAGGCTGCGGCGGCGAGGACAGCGAGGTCGATGCGCTCGCCAGCGACTTCTGCGAGCTGATCAGCGTGTTCGAGGGGATCGACGAGGACGACTTCGAGGCGTTGATGGAGGTCATGGAGGAGCTCGAGACCCTCGAGGCGGACTTCGTGGAACTCGAGCGTCGTTTCGACGAGTCGGGAGTCACCGACGAGGAGCTCGAAGCCGCGGTACGGGCCGAGTGCCCCGACGCCTTCGAGGCCTTCGACGGGTTCTGATCGCGACGGGCGGCAGCGGTCCGGGTCTGGGTGCTGCCGCCCACCCGCCACGACGCACTACGCTTGGAGCACGATCCGCACGGAGAAGGACGCGACGTGGATGTGCTGCAGAGCTGGCTGCTGGTCGGGGTGCCCGGGGTGGCCGTAGCCGCCGGTTTGTTCGTCGGCCGCTCCCAACTGCGGGCGTGGCTGGGGTACGCCACCCTGCTCGCGCTGGTCGTGTTCTTCGTGGTGGTGCCCGCCGACGGCATCTCCGCGGCCGCGGTCGGGCTGGTCGCGGTCGTGTTCGTGGCCACCGGCCGGGGCATGAACCGCGACCGGGACTACGCCGAGCACCACGAGAACCGCAAGCGCTACACCACCCGTGCGGGCAGCGAGGCCTGACCAGCACCGCGCGGCAGGGGCTCAGCCGGGGCGGGCGAGTGTTGTGAGTGTTCCCGGGAGGTGCGGGTCCTGAGCGGCCAACTCGGCGGGCGACGTCGTCCGACCATCGAGGACGTGGCGGCGCGCGCGGGCGTGTCGCGGCAGACCGTGTCCCGGGCGGTCAACGCCAAGGGCGAGATCCATCCCGAAACTCGCGCGCGGGTGCTCGCCGCGATCGAAGAGCTCGGGTACCGCCCGAACCGGCTCGCGCAGGGCATGGTGACGCGCCGCACCCGGACCGTGGCCCTCGTCGCCGGGGACATCCGCAACCCGTTCTTCGGGGAGGTCGCCCACGGGGCCGCCACCGAGCTCGGAGCCCATGATCACAAGCTGCTGGTCATGGACACCTACGAGGACGCGGAGCGGGAGCTGGCGGCGCTCACCGAGCTGTCCCACGACGTCGACGGGATCATCGCCTTCCTCTACCACAGCGAGCTCGCTGATCTCGAGGCGGTGGCAACCACCGTGCCGTCCCTGGTCGTACTCAACCGTGATGTTCCGCTGCCGGGTGCGCGTGTGCTGACCATCGATCTGGTGGCCGGCGGCCGGCTGGTGGCCCACCACCTGATCGCACGTGGCCACCGGCATCTGGCGGTGGTGGTCAACGCCACCCAGGCGCCGGGGACCGGACGGCGGGTCTCAGGCTTCCTCGCGGCGGCGGCCGAGGCCGGCATCGAGGACGTCGTGCAGCTCCCAGCGCTGCCCTCCATGCCGGGAGGACGTGAGGTCGGCGCTGAGCTCGTGGGGGCCCACCCCGAGGTGACCGGGGTGTTCGCCTACAACGATCTGGTCGCCGCGGGGCTCATCGGCGCGGTCCGGCGTGCGGGCTTGGGGGTCCCCGATGACCTGGCGGTGGTCGGCTGCGATGACATCGCACTTGCCTCGGCCTGGGACCCACCCCTGACCACCGTGCGCATCGACGCAGAACACGTCGGTGCGGTGGCGGCCCAGCATGCGCTCGAACTGCTCGGGGTGGGGCAGCCGGCACCGTCCGGGGACGTGTTCGGGGTCGAGCTCGTGGTACGCGCCTCGAGCTGAGGTCTCGGCGTACGGGGCCGGGGCGCGGGGAACCAGGGGTAGGCACGGGGCCCGGGTCGGGCGTAGAAGGTGCCGTTCGGAGGTTGACAGGGGCCACTCGGTGTGACACCGTGAACGTTCACGGGAGCGCTCACGGAAATGCTGGCTGAGATCCCGGACCAGCGCACGCGCTCGCGACCGGATGACCGGTACACGTCTCCCCGGAGCACATGAGCGATGCACACCGATCGATCAGCGGCTCGGCACCCACGATGAGCACCACAACGTCGACCCGGACCGCGGCACCCAACCTGCCGCCACCCGATCTGTGGCATCGCGTGCGGCACAGCGACACGTCGGTGGCGATGCTGTTCCTGCTGCCCAGCCTGCTCGGCTTCGTGCTGTTCTACCTCTGGCCGGCGATCCGCGGCATCTGGCTGAGCTTCACTGAGTTCAACCTGCTGCGTCAGACCTCGTCGTTCATCGGACTGGGCAACTACCAGGAGCTTGTCGGCGACCCCCTGTTCTGGCACTCGATGCGGGTCACCCTGCTGTACGTCGTGATCAACATCAGCATCCAGACCGTCCTGGCGCTCGCGATCGCGGTGATGATGGACCGGCTCACCCAGTCGGTCGTGGTCCGCGGGATCATGGTGCTCCCGTGGCTGATCCCGCAGGTCGTGGTCGGCCTGCTGTGGCTGTGGATGCTGGACCCGAGTCTCGGGATCGTCAACGAGTTCCTCCAGGCCATTGGCATCCCATCTCAGCCGTTCCTGGGCTCACCCGACCAGGTCATCCCCGCGCTGGCCGGGATCAACATCTGGCGCCACACCGGGTACACGGCCCTGCTGCTGTTCGCCGGCCTGCAGACGATCCCCGGGGACCTCTACGAGGCCGCAAGTGTCGATGGCGCCAGCGAGTGGAAGATGTTCTGGCGCATCACGATGCCGCTGCTCCGCCCGGTCCTCGCGCTCGTGCTCGTGATCACCGTGGTCGGGTCGTTCCAGGTCTTCGACGTGGTGCACGTTGCCACCGGCGGCTTCGGAGGTACCCCGGGCGGGCCGGCCAACGCCAGCCTGGTGATCTACCTCTACATCTTCCGCCAGGCCTTCAACTTCAACAACTTCGGCTACGCCGCGGCGATGGCCACGGTGCTGTTCGTGCTGCTCGTCGGAGTGGCGTTCATCCAGATGAAGTTGCTGCGCGCCTCGCAGTCCGACCTCGCCTGAGCCCGGAGGTCCCCATGTCGCTTGCCAGCCGAACTCGTTCGTCCTCCAGGACGCACCCCCCTTCAGAGGGGTCACGTCCTCGCCGCCTGAGTCCCGGCCGGATCGTGGCCTGGGCCGCCCTGATCCTGCTGATCGTGCTGACCCTGTTCCCGTTCGTCTGGATCCTGCGGACCGCGTTGAGCACCAACGCCGCGCTGTTCACCGGTGAAGCCGGCTTGCTCCCTGCAGAGCCGACACTGGTGAACTTCCGCCGGGTCCTCGGCCTGGCGACCCCCGAGGAGATCGTGGCCGCCGGTGGCTCCGGGGTCACCTTCAACTTCTGGCTCTACCTGCGCAACTCGTTGATCGTGGCGACCGTGGTCACCCTCGGTCAGGTCACGTTCAGTGCTATGGCCGCCTATGCGTTCTCCCGGTTGCACTTCCCGGGTCGCGACGCGCTGTTCTACCTCTTCCTCTCGGCGCTGATGATCCCTCCGGTGTTCATCCTGATCCCCAACTTCCTGTTCCTCAACAGCCTGGGACTGCTCGACACCTTCCCGGCGGTGGTCGCGCCGTTCTTCTTCATGACCCCGTTCACCGTCTTCTTCCTGCGGCAGTTCTTCCTGGGCATCAACACCCAGATCGAGGAGGCCGCCAAGCTCGACGGCGCCGGGCACGTGCAGCTGTTCACGCGGATCGCCGTGCCGATCATGGCCGCCCCCTTGTCCACCGCGGCGATCCTCACCTTCATCCAGTCGTGGAACGAGTACATGTGGCCGCTGGTGGTCGGCCAGGACCCGAGCGTTCGGGTGCTCACCGTGGCGCTGTCGCTGTTCCGCGCGGGCTCTCCCCAGGCCGCGCCCGACTGGACCGGGCTGATGACCGCCACCTTCCTCGCGGCCGTCCCGATCATCGTGCTGTTCCTGGTGATGGGCCGCCGGGTCGTCGACGGCATCCAGTTCTCCGGCGTCAAGTGATCCCCGCCCACCCACGACCGAGCACGACCGGGCATGACCGAGTACGACCGAGCAAACGCCAAGGAGCGATCTCATGAGGATGACCTTCCGCCGTCGGGCCCTCGCTGGCCTCGCGGCGCTCGCCGTGATCGTCGCGGCCTGCGCCGGCGACGACGAGCCGCACGTCGGGGTGGACGAGGATCCCGACCTCGATACCGAGGTGACGCTGTCGTACTGGCTGTGGGACTCCAACCAGCTCCCGGCCTACGAGCAGTGCGCCTCGGACTTCACCGCGGAGTCCGGCATCGACATCGACTTCGAGCTGTTCGGGTGGGACGACTACTGGTCCAACCTCACCACCCAGTTCACCGCCGGTCGCGCGCCCGACGTGTTCACCAACCACCTGGCCTTCTACCCCGAGTTCGTGGAGAGCGAGGTGCTGATCCCCCTCGACGACTTCATCGAACGTGACGGCGTGGACATGGACCAGTACTTCGCGGGCCTGGCCGACCTGTGGCAGGGGCAGGACGGCCAGCAGTACGGGCTGCCCAAGGACTGGGACACGATCGCCCTGATCTACGACGAGCAGCAACTCGAGGAGGCGGGCCTCAGCCCCGAGGACGTCAACCAGGCCACCTGGAACGCCGAGGACGGTGGCAGCTTCGAGCAGTTGATCGCCCGGCTGACCATCGACGCCAACGGGGTCCGCGGCGACGAGGACGGCTTCGATGCGGACAACGTCGAGGTTCACGGCTTCGGGTACTACAACCCCGCTGAGGCCGCGGGGCAGGCCAACTGGAGTGGTTTCGCGCGCAGCATCGGCTTCACCCACCTCGCCGACGAGAACCCCTGGGGCGTGGACTACCAGTTCGACGATCCCGCACTGGCCGCCACCTTGGTCTGGTGGCGGGAGATGATCGAGGCCGGGTACGCCGCGCCGCTCGAGGCGGTCCAGGGGTTGGGGCCGGCCACCCTGTTCGAAACCGGGGACACCGCCCTGACCGTGGACGGCTCCTGGACGGTGGGCACCTACACGGGCCTGGGTCGCGAGGTCGGGTTCGCTCCGCTGCCCGAGGGCCCCGAGGGTCGCTGGAGCATGTTCAACGGACTCGCCGACTCGATCACCATCAACACCGACCACCCGGAGGAGGCCTGGGCCTGGGTTCGCTACCTCGGCTCCCTGGACTGCCAGCGCATCGTGGGGGAGAACGCGATCGTGTTCCCCGCGATCGAGGAGGCCAGCGAGGTCGCCCAGCAGGCCTACGCCGATCTCGGCGTCGACGTCGGGGCCTGGACCCTCTACCTCGAGCAGGAGACCACCTTCCTGTTCCCGGTGACCGACAACTTTGACCGGGTCAACGCCGAGATGGCACCTGCCGTCGAGGAGATCCTGCTCGGCCGCGCCGACGCCACGGAGCGTCTCGAGCAGGTGCAGTCCGCCGTCGACGGCATCATGGGTTCCGGCTGACGGCTGACCCGGCGGTGTGGCCGAGGGCCGCGAGGTCGCTCCTCGTTCCTCGACGGTCCCGGCCACGCCGACGCCGATGGATGTCCGACCGCCAGACCGATGCGGACCGGACGATCCCGCACCATCCGAGCAAAGGCCGGGAGCATGGCCCAGATCGCGACCACCCTGAGCGCATTGACCCCCACGACCTGCGACCCGGTGGACGGCGGCGGCATCGTGACCGCACCGCAGGTCCACCTCACCGCCCCATGGTCGGTGACGGGGTTCTACCAGCACGGGTGGCACTCGTTCTCCGCCACGGGCTGGATCGACCCGCTCGAGCCACCCGAGCCGCTCCCGATCCCGGCCTTGCGCATGGTCGCTGATGATCCGGCCCACGCCGGGGCCAACCGCCCCAACGGGGCCGGGGTCGGGGCGGTGCGCAACGAGCACGGCGAGGTGCTGCTGCTCGGCGCGCTCGGGCTCGAAGCGCGGGTGCACCTGGTCGGCGGCGAACTCGTCGGGCGCACCGAGCACGGCGCCGAGATCCCATGGTTCGTCGCGCGCGGAGCTGCCGACGAGGTCTTTGCCGCCTACGCCCGGCAGCTGGGTGAGCACCTCGGGCGTCGCCGGGGCCCCACCCCCCGGTTGTGGTCGTCGTGGTACTCGTACTACGAGCAGATCACCGAGGAGCAACTGCGCGACGTGCTCACGGCCGTGCGCAACTGGCCGGTGGACGCCTTCCAGGTCGACGACGGCTGGCAGTGCGCGGTGGGGGACTGGCAGGCCAACGACGACTTCCCGGCGGGCATGGCCGACCTCGCCGCGAGGATCGGTACGGCGGGTCTGCGGCCGGGGCTGTGGATCGCTCCGTTCATCGCCTGGCCGTCCTCGCAGATCTTCCGGCAGCGACCCGAGTGGTTCGTCGCCGGTGAGGACGGCCAGCCCCTGCCGGTGGGCTACAACTGGGGCGCGTGGTACTACGCGCTCGATCTGAGCCGTGCGGACGTGCTCGACCACGTGGCCGAGGTCATCGCCACCGCCCGCGGCTGGGGCTACGAACTGCTCAAGCTCGACTTCCTCTTCGCCGGTGCGGTCCCTGGCATCCGGTCGACGAACGGACCCCGCGAGGCGGTCTACCGAACCGCTGTGCAGCGCATCCGCGAGGCCGCCGGTGACGAGGCCTACCTGCTGGCCTGCGGCGCGCCGATCCTGCCGTCGATCGGGGTCTTCGACGCCATCCGCATCTCCAACGACGTCTCGCCCTACTGGGACGCTCCCGTGCTCACCGAGGTGGTCGGGGCGACCAGTGAGGTGTCGACCCGAGGTGCGATCGCCACCAGCCTGCACCGGCTGTGGCTCGCCGAGGTCATCGCCACCGACCCCGACGTCGTGTTCTTCCGGACCCGGGGCAACCTGTTGAGCGAGGAGCAGTGCCGCGACCTACAGGACCTCGCCGTCATCGCTGGGTTCCGGGGCACCTCGGATCCCCCGGGCTGGCTCGACGACGCCGAGCGTGAACGGCTCGTGGCCTACTTCGCGTCCGTCCCACGGATCGAGCACCTGGGCGCGTACCGGTTCGAGTTCGACGGTCGGGTCGTGGACCTCTCCCGGCTCGCGCAGCGTGCACCCGTCGTCGGGTCGCGCTCCGGGCCCCGCACCCGGCCCCGGACCCCGCCTCGGTGATGGCCACGAGGCCGGGAAGGAGGGTGACGACATGCCACGGTGGTGGGAACGCGGTGACCTGCGACGCTCGCAGCCACGGCCGGTCGGCCGCCGCCTCGAGCTCGGTGAGCAGGTGTTCGGCGTGGTCGCCCACCTCTCATCGCTTCCGATCATTGGCCTCGGGATGCTGCTGGTGGGACGCCCGGTCATCTGGCTCGCGGCCACGTTGCCGCTCGGGCCCCTGCTCGTGCTCGTGCTCGCGCTCGGGCGCAGGGCGCCTCGGGAGGTGCGGACCCAGGCAACCGAGGCACTGAACTTCTCACTGACGATCGCGCTGGCGGCGCTGGTCATCGGGCTCGGCCTGTCGCTGGTCGGACGCGCCGAGTGGTCGCTGCTGCTGCTGCCGGTACTGCTGCTGGCGGTGCTGGTCGTGTTCGTCAACTGGCTGGTACTGCTCACCCTCGCCGCCATCGAGGCCGGCCGGGGCGTGCCCTTCGCCTACCCGGCCATCCTGCGTCCGGTGCCGGCTCCGTGAGGCGCTGACCGCCCCGGTACCCGCCGTGCGCAAGCGCTCGATCCCCGGTCCGAGCGGGCTCAGCCACCCGCAGTGATCGCGAGCACGGTGGCGGTGCCGGGCTGGTTGACGTGGATCATCACGCCGTGCTCGGTGAGCTGCCGGCCGGTGAGCTCGACCCCGCCGTGCTCGTACCACCCGGGCGCGAGCCGCTGGGGGCCGGTGAAGTCGGTCAGGCAGGGCACCAGCCGGACCTGGTAGCGGCGCTCGGCCTCGAGCCCCGGGCAGCGCACCGCCGGTGGGCGGCCCGAAGCCGAGGTCTGCAGCTGCGCGTGGCACAGCAGCGCCCGCTGCGCGGTCACGACCCCGTGCACGAGCGCGTGGTCGTCCGGATGGTCGACGCGCACCACCCGGCCGGTGTGCAGCACCTCGCGCCAGTCGCGGTACAGCGCCACCGCCTCGGCGATGCGGGCCCGGTCCTCGGCGTCGGCGGTGGTCAGGTCCCACTCGAAGCCGAAGTGGCAGAAGATCGCGGTGGCCAGCCGGAACGACAGCGTGGCCGTGCGAAACGTGGTGTGCGCGGTCGGTGGGCCCACATGGCTGCCCAGCAGCTCGGGCGGCAGCAGGTAGGACGCGCCACGCTGGATGCGCTGGCGCTCGATCGGGTCGTTGCAGTCCGAGGTCCACACCCGCGACGCCAGCGCGAGGATGCCCAGGTCGAGGCGCCCGCCCCCCGACGCGCAGCTCTCGATCTCCAGGCCCGGGTGCGCGGCCAGCAGGGCGTCCATCAGCCCGAGCACCGCATGCAGCTGCGCGTGGCTGCCCGGTCGACGCTCGTGCTCGGCGGCGACCTGGGCGCGGTTGAGGTCCCACTTGACGGCCACGGCACCGCTGTCGGCCACGACCCGGTCGAGCTGGTCGAGGACCGAGCCGCGCACGTCGTCGCGGATGAGGTCCAGCACGAGCTGGCTGCGCGACAGCGGCCCGTCGGGCGGGGCGAGCGCGATGCTGGGATCGGCGCGGTAGCGGGCGGAGTCGGGGTTGACCATCTCCGGCTCGACCCACAACCCGAACTCCATGCCCGCGGCGCGAACCCGGTCGGCCAGCGGCCGTAGCCCGCCCGGATGCTTCGCCTCGTCGACCTCCCAGTCACCGAGCCCGGCGGTGTCGTCGTGGCGGCCGACGAACCACCCGTCGTCCAGCACGAAGCGCTCCACCCCGAGCTGCGCGGCGGTGTCCACCAGACCGGCCAGCCGGTCCTGGTCGTGGTCGAAGTACACCGCCTCCCAGGTGTTGAGGGTCACGGGTCGGGGCCGGGTCGGATGGTTGGGGCGGGCCCGCACGTGGGCGTGGAAGGCGTCCGAGACGCCGTTGAGCCCGCTCGCCGACGCGGTCGCGAGCAGCGGGGGCGTGACGTAGGTCTCCCCGGGGTGCAGCACGATCTCGCCGGGGTGCAGATGCTCGGCGAGCTGGAGCAGACTCAGGCCCATCGCGGTGCGCTCCACCCGCAGCTCGTGGTTGCCGGGCCACGCCAGGTGCGCGGCCCACACCGCCCCGCGCTCCTCGCGGAACCCGCGCTCGCCGACGAACACCAGTGGCGGGTCCTCGTGGGAGCTCGTGCCGCGGGTGTTGATGCGCTCCACCCGGCCCACCGTCAACGGGGTGCGCTGCAGGTGCAGCTCGCGGATCCAGCGACCGGTGACCGTGGCCAGCTCGCCGGCGGTGTCGGGTAGCGGGAGCGTGGGGCGCAGCGCCTGCAGGTGGTAGCGCTGCGCGGCGGGCACCTGCTCGCGCACCGGCCCACGTCCGAGCCCCGGGGTCTCGGCGGGCAGCCTGAGCGGTCCGGGGTCGTCGGGCGGCAGGCCGCGGCGGTTGGTGACCGCGGCGCGCACCGTGACGACGTCGTGACGGTCGATCGCCACCTCGACGTCCACGCGCAGGCCGCTGCGGGGATCGTCGGCCC
>SKJO01000390.1 GCA_007121975.1 Nitriliruptoraceae bacterium
GTCGGCACGGGCCGCACGCGGCTGGCGTGACCGGATCGGAGAGGCAGAGGCGGGCTGCGAGGTGGGCCCGACGTCGGCGCTCGTCCGGTCAGACGGGCACGTCACGCGGTCGATCGGTGCCGTCGGCGCACGCACCCCGGTTCGGGTCGGCGCCGGCTGCACGCACGGCGACGGCCACCCTTCGGGCCGGCAGCGTAGCAGAGCCCCCCTGAGCCCCCCTGGGCGCCCCGGTGCGCCCCGGTGCGCCCCGAACACCTCCGGGGTCGCCGGGTGCTCACATCACCCGCAACCCGTGGGGGGCGTCGGTGAGTACCCGCGCGCCCCCGCCGGCGACCAGCACGGTGTCCTCGATGCGGACGCCGCCGCGCTGCGGCAGGTAGACGCCGGGTTCGACGGTCAGCGCCGTACCGTCGGTCAGCACCGCCGACGATCCGCGGGCGATCCCCGGCGACTCGTGGATCTCGAGGCCGACACCGTGGCCGGTGCCGTGCACGAAGTGCGCTCCGTGTCCGGCCTGCTCGATGACCTCGCGCGCCGCCGTATCGACCTGATCGCCGGTTGCGCCGTCGTGGACCGCGGCACGACCGGCGGCCTGGGCCTGCCGGACCACCTCGTGGACCTCGGCGAGTTGGTCGTCGAGGTGGCCGATCGCGACGGTTCGCGTGCAGTCGGCGTGGTAGCCCTCGACCCGGGCGCCGCAGTCGATGGTGAGCAGGTCGCCGTGCGTCAGCGCCCGGGCGGTGGGCGCATGATGCGGGGCGGCACTGTGGGGACCACTGGCCACGATCGAGGGGAACGCGGCCGCTTCGGCACCCAGCGCCACGAACCGCTGCTCGAGCGCGACGGCCAGGTCGAGCTCGGTCACCCCGACGCCGACCACGGTGTCCAGCAGCCAGCCCAGCGCTTCCACCGTCAACGCGCACGCCCGTTCGAGCCGCGCCACCTCGGCGTCGTCCTTCACGATGCGCAGCTGTTCGACCAGCCCCTGGCTCACCACGAGGTCAGCGCCCGCCTCGGCTGCCCGTTCCTTGAGCGCAAGGCCAGCGGCCAACGTGAGATGGTCGGCTTCAACGGCGAGCCGGCCCGCGCCGACCTGCGTGAGCGCAGCGCCGGGGGCATCACGGCTGCGCAGGACCGGGAGCTCGGCCGCCTCGTGGGCGGCCCGGTCGAGGTAGCGAGCATCGGTGACCAGCCGGTCGTGGTCCGGCTGCGTGCCGATCAGCAGCTGGCCGTTGGAGCCGGTGAAGCCCGACAGGTAGCGCACGTTGGCGGAGCCGGTGACCAGCAGCAGGTCGGGTGCCGGCTCGTGGTCGGCGAGGACCGCCCGGAGCCGGCCGCGGCGGACGGCGTGGTCGTGGGGCGGCATCGCGGCGGGCTCGGGGCTCACGACGGCGGGGGCCCCGCGGAGTCGCGGGTCGCGGTGCGCTGCGCGTGCAGCGCAAGGGCGGCGCGCACCGCCAGGGGGTAGCCGTGGACACCGAAGCCGGCGATGGACCCGTCGCAGGCGGGCGCGATCACCGACGTGCGCCGGAAGGATTCGCGGGCATGCACGTTGGACAGGTGCAGTTCGACCTTGGGGACCTCGAGCAGCTCGAGCGCGTCGTGCAGGGCGTAGCTGCTGTGGGTCCAGGCGCCGGCGTTGAGCACCACGGCGCCGGTGGCGTCGGTGCGGGCGGCGTGCAGCCGGGCGAGCAGTTCGCCCTCGTGCTCGGTCTGCAGATGATCGAGGCGGGCGCCGTGGGCCTCCGCCTCGACGCGGGCGGCGGCGACCACCTCGGCGAGGGTCGCGGTGCCGTAGTGGCGCGGATCCCGCGTGCCGAGCTGGGACAGGTTCGGGCCGTGCAGCAACAGGATGGTGGTCACGACGCGCTCCGACCCAGCGATCGTCCGGGAGCCTACTGTCCGTCAAGCGGAGCTTGGCGACGGATGCCGTGGTCGTGCGTACACTGCCGCTCGCGCGTCGGACGAGTGCCCGATCCGTAGGAGGGTGCCGTGCCCAACTCCCCCTCCGACCACCGCGGCCGACCTGCGGCCCCCGCGCCGTACGGGACACACCGCGCCGGGCACCGCCGACTGGTGCTGCTGGTGCTGCTCGCGGTGATCCCCGGGCTGCTCGGCGGGTTCGGGCCGGCCGATGCCCGCGCGGAGGAACGCACCGACCAGCATGCCTCGCCGGCCACGGGCAAGGTCTTCAACGGCGTGCCGGCCTCCATCGCCGACCTGCCCTGGGTAGTGGCGATCCAGTCGCCTTCCGGGAGCTGCACCGGCACGGTCGTCAGCGCCCAGTGGGTGCTCAGCGCCGGCCACTGCTTCAGTCCCGGCGACGTTGCCGCACCCGAGCGGGTCCAGGTCGGCATCGGCGGCGACTCGTTGGCCGCAGGGTTCGCCGAGGTGACCCGGGCGGCGCAGGTGGTCATCCACCCGGCGTACCACGACGACCGACTGTTCGCCGACGTGGCACTGGTGCGCCTGGCCCGGCCCACGACCACGCCGGCGATCCCGCTGGTGCCAGCCGGGTTCGCTGACCCCGTCGGTGCCCGGGCGATCATCACCGGCTGGGGCATGCTCGACGAGCGGCGCGACACCGACCGGCTCATGCGGGCCGAGGTTCCCGTGCTCTCGGACACCGCATGTGGCCTGTACGGCGGCTTCTACGACCCGGCGACCTTCGTGTGCGCGGGCGGTCAGGGCATCGACGTGTGCTCGGGCGACAGCGGCGGACCGCTGGTGCTCACCTCCGGGGGTGGACCGCGCCAGCTCGGCATCGTGTCCTTCGGCGAACCGTGCGGTCCCCAGTCCTCGACCGTCGGCGCCTACACCGCCGTGGCCGCCTACCGCACCTGGATCGACCAGGTCATGGCCTCGGCGGGACCACCCGACCCCGGGCCGACCGGATTCTGGGACGTCGCACTCGGTACCACCCACGCCCCGACCATCATGCGGGTCGCCGAGGCGGAGATCGCCGGCGGCTTCAGCGACGGCAGCTTCCGACCCGGCGTGGCCGTCACCCGCGCGCAGATGGCCACCTTCGTGCAGCGGGCCACCGGACTGGCACCCGGAGCGCTGCCCACCCCGTTCCCTGACGTGCCGAGCAGTGTGACGCACGCGGCGGCGATCAGTGCCGTGTCCGCCGCACAGATCGCCGGCGGCTTCCCCGACGGCACCTACCGCCCCGAGCAGCCGGTCACCCGTGGACAGATGGCGACCTTCCTGGTCCGGGCCGCGTCGATCCCTGCTGCCACGGGGCCCGCACCGTTCACCGACGTGCCCGCCGACCATGTCCACGCGGTGTCGATCGCGGCGGTCTACCAGGCGGGGATCGCCGCCGGGGTGAGCGCGACGTCCTACCAGCCCAACGCCCCGGTCACCCGCGGCCAGATGGCGACCTTCCTGGTCAACCTGGTCGACCTCCTCCTCGACGGTGTCCCCGAGCCCGACCGTGGCTGGTTCGACGACGTGGCCGGCA
>SKJO01000013.1 GCA_007121975.1 Nitriliruptoraceae bacterium
AGGCGGTCCTCGCCGTCGGCGCCGGTGCGGCCCATGCCCGCCCCGTGCGTGCCGTCGCCGGCGCGCTGGTGGGGACTGCGGTGCCAGGTGAGCAGCGAGGCGGTGTCGTGGTCGGCGACGAGCACGACGTCGCCTCCGCGCCCGCCATCCCCGCCGTCCGGCCCACCACGGGGCACGTGCTTCTCACGACGGAACGAGACCGAGCCGTTGCCGCCGTCGCCACCGCGGACGTGCAGGGAGCACTCGTCGACGAAACTCGGTGCGTCCACCGTCAACCTCGAGACCGGGTCCGGGCGCTCAGACCTCGGCCGGGTCGACGTGCGCGGTGGTGCGCGAGCGGGTCTTGTGGAACCGCACCGAACCGTCCACCAACGCGAACAGGGTGTCGTCCCCGCCCCGGCCCACGTTGCTGCCCGGGTGGATCTTGGTGCCTCGCTGGCGCACGATGATGCCGCCGCTGCGCACCTGCTCGCCGCCGTAGCGCTTCACCCCGAGCCGCTTGGCGTTGGAATCGCGGCCGTTGTTGGACGAGCCGCCGCCCTTCTTGGTCGCCATGTCGGATCCTTTCGGCGCTCAGCGCGTCAACTGGTCGATGCGGATGCGGGTGTGGTGCTGACGGTGACCGCGTCGCTTGTGCTGCCGCGACTTGTTCTTGTAGGTGAAGACCCGGATCTTCTCCCCACGGTGGTGATCGGTGATGGTGGCGCTGACGGTCTGCCCGGCGAGCGCAGGACCGGCGGTGACCGCCCCGTCCTCGCCGACCAGGAGCACCGCGGTGAGCTCGACCTCGTCACCGACGTCTCCGTCGAGCCGTTCGACGTCGAGTTCCTGGCCGGGTTGGACCCGGTACTGCTTGCCGCCCGTGGCGATGACCGCGTACACGGTGGCCTCCTGTCGCTTCGAGATCGGGGAGGGTCGGCACCGACCCGCCAACATGGCGTGACTGCCCGCAGCGGGCCGTCCAGACCCGGACGCCGGGTGGCGACCGGAGCGGTGCAGGAGGCCGTGGGACCGTTCGTGGACGTGTTCGTGGGCGTGGCCGAGCCGCGCACCGACCTCTGCACGGCGGCAAAGGTACCGCGGGCAGGACGTGGGGGTCAACCGGCGGCGGTGTGGGCACTCAGCCCTTGGCCGCCGCCACCAGCAGCTTGGCCAGCGACCGGGGGTGGCGGGTGGCGGTGAACCGCGCCACCTCGGGCAGCAGCTCGTGCAGCGCGGCGTGGTTGTGGAACCAGACGGGCTTGACCGGCGGGCGGAACGGACCGCGCACGACCGACTTCTCGACGTCCTCGAGCAGGTAGGTGTTGTGCACCACCCCCCGACCGGACTGGATGTCGTTGAGCGGGGACCCCGGGTAGGCGCCCCACGACGGGGACACGAACGCATACGAGGCGGCCGCCCAGTGGTTGA
Source organism: Nitriliruptoraceae bacterium (assembly GCA_007121975.1). Taxonomy (GTDB): domain Bacteria; phylum Actinomycetota; class Nitriliruptoria; order Nitriliruptorales; family Nitriliruptoraceae; genus SKJO01. Next base: position 1,411 of record SKJO01000013.1, read on the forward strand.
CGACCACCGAGCCGTAGCGCAGCTCGTCGATCGCCCGCTCCACGGCGGCGGCGACCTCGGGGTCACGCAGCGAACGAGGGTGCACGATGATCGAGGCCGACAGGCTGCCCCACAACGTGTCGTTGCAGAACGCCACCGCCTGCTCGAGGTACTCGGGCACCGAGCGTGGCGCGTCGAGCGCGACCTCGCCGAACACCCCGCAGAACGCCTCGACGTTGAAGGCGATGTCGTCCTCGACGCTCGCGTCGAGCCCGGGAATGAGCGTGAAGGGCACCCGTCCCGGTCCGGCCTGGCCGAACCACTCCGCGGTCGGATGGGCCTGCACGAAGCGCTGCCAACGGTCCTCCGCGCCGGGGTAGTACGGCGCCCGCGGCTCGGCGGCCCGCAGCGAGGCACGGATCGCCTCGAGCAGGTCATCCCGACGCGACCAGGCGCCGTGCTGGATCACCATCCGCGCCGCGATGCAGTTGAAGCCGCCGTTGTTGACCAGCATCGAGGCGATGTTGTCGCCGTGGTACGCGATGTCGCCGTCGCTGAACGGCCCCGGCACCACGATGACCGGGGTGATGTTGCCCAGCTCCGAGGACACCGGGGTGTCGAGCACCGGCTCGTTGGCCTCCTTGCGCTGACGTCCCTCCTCGCCGGGTCCGAACACGATCACGTCGTGGGTCTTGTCCGACCCGGTGATGTGGATCGTGTCGATGAGTTCGCTGCGGGTCAGGTACGCGCCCACCTCGGCGCCGCCGTGGACCAGGCGCAGGAAGCCCTCCTCCACCAGCGGGGCGAACGCCCGCGCGATGAAGGGGGTGAGGTACTCGTTGACCGGGTTCATCTTGAGCAGGACGACGTGGTCCTTGGCGAACAGCTCGTAGAGCGCATCCATCGGCCCGATCGAGGACACGTTGCCGGCGCCGAGCACCAGCGCGACGCCGGGCGCGGGCTCGTGGTCCTCGCGGTAGATGCGTCCGATGCGTGCCTCGGCCTGATCCAGGGTGACCTGCGGCTGCAACCGCACCTCGGCGGCGAAGCCGGTGAACAGCACCGTGTCCATCCGGTCGGTGGGCAGCACCTTCGCCACCACCTGGCCGTTGGGCGCGACCTCCAGCGACGGCGGTTGGGGCCGCCCCGTTCGCTCGATGTCCTGCATGGTGCGCTCGAGCAGCTTGAGGTTGCGCAGCACCTGCACGATGCCCGACCCCCAGTCCTCACCGATCAGCGTCGAGCCCAACGCGATGCGCTTGGCGGCGGTGGCGGCCTCGACCCACTCGGGAGCGACCTCGAGGGTTCGGCGGGACAGCTCGCCCAGCAGCTGCCGGCGCGCGGCCGCGTCCAGCGCGCACCACACCGGGGCGCGCCGGTGCAGCGTGAGCAGGGCGGCATCGAGCTCGTCGCGGGGGGTGTCGGGGAACCGACGCTCCTGCTCGGGGATGACGATGGAGCCGCTGGCTCCCCGCAACGCGGTGGTGTCCTGACTCATGGCGCGTCTCCCTGGGATGCCGCCACCGAGCGTAGGGCGTCGAACGGGCCCGGGCACCATGCGTAGCCAGGCGTTCAGCCGACCGTGGTGCCCCGCCGCCAGCTGGCGTGCAGCGCGCCGTACACGCCACCGTCGGCCACCAACTGCTCGTGCGTGCCACGCTGCACGAGCCGCCCCTGGTCGAACACCAGCACCTCGTCGGCCGCCTCGGCGGTGGACAGCCGGTGCGCGATGGTGACGGTGGTGCGCCCGGTGGTCAGCCCGGCCAGCGCCCGCTGGAGGCGGACCTCGGTGGCCGGGTCGACCGCCGAGGTGGCCTCGTCGAGCACCAGCAGGTCCGGGTCGGCGAGGTAGGCCCGGGCCAGCGCCACCAGCTGCCGCTCGCCGGCCGACAGCGACCCACCTCGCTCGCCGACCATGGTCGCCAGGTGCTCGGGCAGCTCCGCCACCCAGTCGGCCAGACCGAGCTCGGCGAAGGCCCGCTGCAGGTCGGCGTCGGAGGTGCCGGGCCGGCCCATGCGTGCGTTGTCGGCGATGGTGCCGTCGAACAGCGCACCGTCCTGGGGGACCAGC
>SKJO01000090.1 GCA_007121975.1 Nitriliruptoraceae bacterium
CGTCTCGGGATCGTCGGGGTCGGGCCGGCGGGCCATGGCCGCCAGCGCCCGCACCCGTGCCGGGGTGTCGTCGGCGGCGAGCGTGGTCAGGTCGGTCACCGCGATCGCGACGTCGATCAACCGGCGGCGCCGGTCGGGGTCGGTGGGCGCCACCGCCAGGCGCTGGGCCCGGGCCGCCACCTCGGTGTCGTCGGGACGGGGCAGGGCGTCGAGCAGCGCGCGTAGGGCGTCGGCGGACACCACGGCCTCGGCGAGGTCGGGCGGGAGGTCGCTGGCCGGCACGGTCGGCTCCAGGGTCGGGACGTCGAGGTGGTTGGGGGTACTCAGGCCGGCGTGTCGTGGCGCCACTTGATCGAGCAGCCGATGGATGGACGCTGGTCCGCGGGTGGCTGCTCACCAGCGAGCACCGCCTGGACCGCAGCCACGAGGTCCTGCCCGCTCGGTTCACCCTGCCCGGGGCGGCTGGCGTCGAACTGCCCCCGGTAGGCCAGGCGTCGGTCGCGATCGAAGACGAAGAAGTCGGGCGTGCAGGCCGCCCCGTAGGCCCGCGCGACCGCCTGCGAGGCGTCGTGCAGGTAGGGGAAGGGCAGGCCCACCGTGCGCTTCTGCTCGGCGAGCATGGCGGGGGCGTCGTCGGGGTAGGCCTCGGCGTCGTTGGCGCAGATGCCGACGAACGCCGCTCCCTGCTGCTGCAGGTCGGTGGCGACGGTGGCCAGTCGGGCCTCGAGGTGCTTGACGTAGGGGCAGTGCCGCGACAGGAACACCACCACCAGCACCGGCGCGTCCGACAGCCCGTCGAGCGACACGGTGGCGTCGTCGGTCACCTCCGGCAGCGCGAAGTCGGGGGCGGGGGTTCCAAGCGGCAGCATCGTCGAGCTCACGGCCATGGGGAGGACTCCTCGTCGTCGGGTGGTCGCGGCGCAGCGCTAGTCGGGCCGGCGTCCGTCGGGGTGGTCGGTGCCCTTGACCGCGCCCGGTTCACCCGTGGTGAAGTCCTCGGCGAGGTAGTCGAGCACCTGCTGGGTCGAGAGCACCTTGGCCACCGTGCTGCCGGCGATGGTCAGGGCCGTGCGCTGGTTGGCCGTGGCCGTGTCCACCGCGTCGCCGACGACCACGACGTCGTAGCCCCGCGAGTTGGCGGCGTACGCCGTGCTGAGCACGCACTCGTCGGTCCACAGCCCGACGATGACCACGGTGTCGATGTCGAGCGCCTTGAGCTTCTCGTCGAGGTAGGAGTTGCCGGCCTCGTCGAAGGTCCAGAACATGTCGAGGTGCTTGCCGAGGTAGAACCAGCCCTCGGCCTCCTCCTCGGGGGTCGGGGCGATCTCCGCCAGCGGCCGCAGGCCGTCGGCGCCGGTGAACACGTAGGCGGCGTTCTCGGGCTGCTCGGGGCGCAGCCCCCGGGGTCCGTACCACCGGTCCATGGCGTTGGAGATGCCGTCGTCGAACATCCGGCTCCACGCGCTCCAGGCGATGCAGACCCCGTCGCTGTCGGCCCGGGCGGTGCGGAAGGCCTCGACCAGCGCCTGCACGTTGGGCAGGATGTCTCCCGCGTAGGGCCGGTACTCCTCCTGGCAGTCGTCGACGAGCAGGGCGATGCGCCGGGGACGCTCCGCAAGGTCCCAGGCGGCCCAGAACGCCAGCGGCTGGCCATGCGGGCCGCCGGGGGTGCTGCGGTGGTTGGGCATCGGTTCGCCGGCGAGCTGCATGTCGCGGTGCTTGCACGGCTGCTTGAGGGCCTCCTCGAGCGTACGGATGGGGCGCTCCTTGGTCGGCGACGTGGCGAGCGTAGGCAGCGTCCGCGGGTTACGCCGGGCGGGGGGCCAGGGCCAGCTGACGCGACAGCGCGACGAGCTCCCCGTCGGCGTCCCACACCTCCCCGTCCTCCTCGAGGTAGCCGGCGGTCACCGCCTGGGTCGTGAACCAGGTCGACAGCCAGCCCGGTGCGGGGCGCCGGCGCACCTGCACGGTCAGCTCGATGGTCGGTACCCAGCCCACCGGCGCCCCGCCACCGAGGTTGAAGACCGCGGGCGGGTAGCAGTCGGTGACCACCAGCACCCCCAGCGGGTCCACCGCCGGCAGGTCGGGCCAGCGCAGATACCCGCCGATCTCGCCGCGTCCGGTCGGCCGGCCCACCGCCCAGTCCATCATGCCCTCGGGCATGCGGTGCTCGAGCCGCTGGAAGATCGGTGGGGGCACCGCGCCGCTGGACCGTGCCTGCTCGGCGCTGAGCCGGGTGGCGTCGACGCACTGCTCGCGCGGCGGCAGCGGATGGGGACGGCGGTCCATCCGGTCCAAGCCGTCTGCCTGCCCGAGGTCGCCGAACGCGCCGATCAGCCGGGTGCAGGCGCGCCCGTCCTGGTGCAGTGCGGCGGTGACGGTGGAGTGGCGGCGCCCGGTGCGCACCACCTCGACGTCGATCTCGACCTCGCCGGGTTGTGGGGGCGCGAGGAAGTGGGCGGTGAGCGTGACCGGGTCGGGGTGGGCCACGCCCTCGCGCATCGCCCGGGCGGCCAGCGCCATCAGGTAGCCGCCGTTGGGGGCGGCGCCGTCGATCACCGCCCAGCCGGGGTCCACGGTGCCGAGGTAGCGGTGCTCGTCGACCCGTCGCACCGCGGTGTCGCGCTCGAACCGGCTCTGGCTCACCTGACGGGCTCCTCACGGCGGGTCACGGCACGGACGCACAGGTTAGTGCGGCTACCCTCCCCGGCCGCCCCCACCGCCAGTGGCGGGCCCCCTGCCGAGCATCGAGTCCCTGCCGTGAGCGAAGCCACCGAACCCACCGCACCCGCCGCCCCGACCGTCGAGGCCGACCTGCCGACCCTGGTCGAGCTGTGCAAGAAGCGCGGCATCATCTTCCCGTCCTCCGAGATCTACGGCGGGTTCCGCTCGACCTGGGACTACGGCCCGCTGGGTGTCGAGCTCAAGGAGAACGTCAAGCGCCAGTGGTGGCGCTCGATGGTGCAGCTGCGCGACGACGTGGTCGGGCTCGACTCCGCGATCCTGATGCACCCGCGGGTGTGGGAGGCCTCGGGGCACCTCGAGAACTTCTCCGACCCGCTCGTGGAGTGCGTCGAGTGCCACAAGCGCGAGCGCGCCGACCACCTGCTCGAGGCGGCCGGGGTCAGCTCGCTGGCCGAGGTGGTCTGCCCCTCGTGCGGCGGCCGGCTGACCGACCCGAAGAACTTCAACCTGATGTTCAAGACCTTCGCCGGGCCGGTGGAGGACGAGGGCAACACGGTGTGGATGCGCCCGGAGACCGCGCAGGGCATGTTCGTGGACTTCACGACCATCCAGCGCACCTCGCGTCTGAAGGTGCCCTTCGGCATCGCGCAGATGGGCAAGTCGTTCCGCAACGAGATCACGCCCGGCAACTTCGTGTTCCGCACCCGCGAGTTCGAGCAGATGGAGATGGAGTTCTTCGTCGAGCCGGGCACCGACGAGCAGTGGCATC
>SKJO01000355.1 GCA_007121975.1 Nitriliruptoraceae bacterium
AGGCCGGACTCACCAGGGCTGCACCGCGCCCCGCAGCTCGGCGATCGATCCGTACCCCCGCTCCCCCAGCCAGCGCCGCAGCCCACCGATCAGGTGCTGGCCGACGAACGGGTCCACGAACGTCGAGGTGCCGACGGCAACCGCGCTCGCCCCGGCGCGCACGAACTGGATGACATCGCCGACCTCACGCACGCCGCCGCAGCCGATGATCGGCACCTCGGGCAGCGCCTGGTGGACCTGGTGCACCGCGCGCACCGCCACCGGACGGATCGCCGGACCCGACAGCCCCCCGTAGGTGTTGGCCAGCCCCGGCCGGCCGGTGTCGGGGTCGATGGACATGCCGAGCAGCGTGTTGATCAGGGTCAGCCCGTCCGCGCCGGCTGCCACGACCTGCTCGGCGACCCCCGGCAGGTCGGTGACGTCGGCGGTGAGCTTGGCGAACACCGGCACCTCGGCCTCTCGGCGTACCGCGCTGATGACCTCGGCACTGTCGCGGCCGGAGCAGGCGAACACCAGCCCGCGGTGCGAGACGTTGGGACACGACAGGTTGACCTCGAGCGCGACGATCCCGGGCTGGCGGCGCAGCGCGCGGGCGACGTGGCGGAAGTCGTCGGGGGTGCGTCCCGCGATCGAGGCGATGACCTTGGCGCCGCGCTCGGCCAGCCACGGCAGGTCGTGCTCGAGCCAGGCGTCCACCCCCGGGTTCTGCAGCCCGATGGCGTTGAGCATCCCCGCCGGGGTCTCGGCCATCCGGGGGGTGGGCAGCCCCTGGCGGGGCTCGCGCGTGATCGACTTCACGACGATCGCCCCAAGTTCGGTGACGTCGTAGAAGCGGTCGACCTCGCGCCCGGAGGCGAAGCAGCCCGAGGCGGTCGTGATCGGGTTGTCAAGGTGGATCCCCGCCAGGTCAACACGGAGTTCGACCTCGACCTCGGGCTCGGGCGCCTGGCGGGCGGCGAGCTCACGCGCATCGACACGACGGACCTCGGCGCTCATGGCTCACCCCACAGCTCGCGCTCACGGGCGCGTCGTTCGGCGTCGGCCGCCGAGGAGCCCCCGCCTTGACCGGCCGCCGAGGTGGCAGCCGCCGAGGAGCCCCCGCCTTGACCGGCCGCCGCGGTAGCAGCCTCCGAGGTGGCAGTCGCCGAGGTGGCAGCCTCAGAGGAGCCCCCGCCCGGACCCTGCGCGCCCGGACCCTGCGCACCCGGACCCGCCGCCGGACCCGCCGCGCCGACGCCGGTCTGCTCCCAGGCCACCGCGGCGCCGTCGAGCACCGGGCCCTCCAGGCACGAGCGCGCCATGCGCACCGACCCGTCGCCGGAGTGCATCGGCACCACGCAGGTGAAGCACACGCCGATACCGCAGGCCATGCGCTCCTCGACCGCGACCTGCACCGGCAGGCCGAGCTCCCGGCAGCGTTCCGAGACCGCGGCCAGCATCGGGTTGGGCCCGCAGGCGTAGACCACGCCGGTGCGGCTGGCCGTCGCCACCTCGGCGAGCACGTCGGTGACCCGTCCCTGCGTGCCGTAGGAGCCGTCGTCGGTGGTCAGGGCGACGCTGGCGGAGGTGCGCTTGGCCTCGATGATGTCGAACAGCCGCTCGCGGGTCGAGGCCCCGACGATCATGTCGGTTCGCAGCCCCTTGCGGCTGAGCACGTCGGCGAGGAACAGCAGCGGAGCGGTGCCGTAGCCACCGCCCACCAGCAGGCACGGGACCTTGCGCTGCGGCAGCGGGAACGGGGTGCCCAGCGGCCCGATGACGTCCAGGACGTCGTGGGGCTCCAGCGTGGTCAGCCACCGGGTACCCGGCCCATGGGCGTCGAACACCACGTCGATGGTTCCCGCGTAGGGCCCCTTGCTCGAGACCTTCGCGATCGAGAACGGGCGGCGCAGCAGCGTGCCGGGGGCCTCGACGGCGAGGTTGACGAACTGGCCGGGCCGGGCCCGCTCGGCGATCTCCCGGGCCGAGAACGACAGGTGCCAGTACACCCCTTCACGACGCCGGGTGAGCACCTCGCACTGGGCGCGCACCGGGGTGTCGGCGTCGCGCCGACCCTCGACGTTGCCGGCCGGTGAGACCATCAGTGGGCTCCTCCTCCGCCGCCACCGGTGCCGTCACCGCTGGCCTCGGTCGCCAGGGCGAGCAGCGCCGCCTGGTGCTCCTGCAGCGAGCGTACGGTCAGCGGGCCGCGCTGCAGCGACTCCACCCCCTGGATCGCGGCCAGGATGCCGGCCAGGGTGGTGATGCAGGGCACCCCGTTGGTCACCGCCGCCTCGCGGATCTCGTAGCCATCGCCGCGGGTGCCCGATCCGAACGGGGTGTTGAGCACCAGCCCGACCTGCCCGGAGGCGAGCCGGTCGAGGATGTCGCGGTCGCCGCGGGAGACCTTGCCGACCACCTGCACCGGCAGCCCGGCGCGCTGCAGCACGTCCGCGGTGCCCTCGGTGGCCACGATGTCGAAGCCGAGGTCGATCAGTCGCTTGACCGGGAACACGATCGCGCGCTTCTCGCGGTTGGCGACCGACACGAACACCGACCCGGAGGTCGGCAGCACCATGGAGCCGGTGCCGGCCTGCGACTTGGCGAACGCCGCCCCGAAGTCGACGTCGATGCCCATGACCTCACCGGTGGAGCGCATCTCAGGGCCGAGCAGCGCGTCCACGCCGGGGAACCGGTCGAAGGGCAGCACCGCCTCCTTGACCGCGACGTGGGCGGGCCGGGGTCCGCGCACGACGTCGTGGGTGGGCAGCAGCCCCTCGGTGCGCAGGTCGGCCAGTCGCGCGCCGGCCATGACCCGCGCGGCGATCTTGGCCAGCGGGACGCCGGTGGCCTTGGACGAGAACGGCACGGTGCGAGACGCCCGCGGGTTGGCCTCGATGCACCACAGCACGTCGTCCTTGAGCGCGAACTGCACGTTGATCAGCCCGCGCACGCCAAGCCCCCGCGCGATCCCCTCGGTGATGTGCGCCACCTCGGCTTCCTGGCCGCGCCCGAGCGTGATCGGCGGCAGGGTGCAGGCCGAGTCGCCCGAGTGCACCCCCGCCTCCTCGATGTGTTCGAGGACCCCGCCCACGAACAGCTCCTCGCCGTCGAACACCGCGTCCACGTCGATCTCGATCGCGCCTTCGAGGAAGCGGTCCACGAGGATCGGCTGGTCGGGGGCGGCGGCCAGCGCCTCGGTGAGGTAGCGCTGCAGCCCGGTGTCGTCGTAGACGATCTGCATCGCCCGCCCGCCGAGCACGTACGAGGGGCGCACCAGCACCGGGAAGCCGACCCGGGAGGCGACCTCGCGGGCCTCCTCGAAGGAGCGCGCGATCCCGCCGGGCGGCATCGCCACCTCGAGCTCGCGCATCAGCGCCCCGAAGCGCCCGCGGTCCTCGGCGGCATCGATCGCGTCGGGTGGGGTGCCCCAGATCGGCACGCCCGCGGCCGC
>SKJO01000494.1 GCA_007121975.1 Nitriliruptoraceae bacterium
GACGTCGGCGTCTACCTCGTGGTCATCGCGATGATCGTGGCGATCGTGCGCCACCTCGGCCAGGGCCTGCCCGAGGAGGAGACGACCCCCCACCCCACCACGACCCCCGACCCCGGAGCGCGCCCATGAGCTCGGCCCTGATCGTCGGTGTGCTCGCCGCCGGCGGCACCTACCTGATCCTGCAGCGCGGCATCGTGCGCATCGCGCTCGGCTTCACCCTGCTCGGCCATGCCGCGACCGCGTTGCTGATGGCCGCCGGCGGGACCGCCACCCGCGGCGTCCCCTTCGCCGGCAGCGGCGCCGAGGCGGCCGACCCGCTGCCCCAGGCCTTCGCGTTGACCGCGATCGTGATCTCGTTCGGTATCACCGCGTTCCTGCTCACGCTCGCCTTCCGCTCCCGCGACGCGATCGGGCACGACGACGTCGAGGACCGCCGCGTGCCCGAGGACCGCTCCTTCCCGGCCCACTACGACCTGCACGTCGGCGAGCGGGAGTTCCCCCACTCGTGAGCACCCTGCTGGTCCTGCCGTTCGCGCTGCCGCTGCTGGCCGCAGCGCTGAGCGTGCTGTGGCGCCACCACCGGCAGGCCCAGCGCACCGTGTCCTACGCGGCGCTGCTCACGACCATCGTGCTCGGCGCGCGCCTGATCGGTGCCACCCGCGACGGCGAGGCCGTCGCGACCGCCATCGGCGCCTGGCCCCGCGGGCTGTCGATCGTGTTCGCCGCCGACGGCTTCGCCGCGCTGCTGCTGACCACCACCGCCACCGTGTCGCTGCTGGCCCTGGCGTTCGCCGCCGCCCGCGGCGAGGACCGCCACCCGCTGTTCCTGCCGCTGGCCGACGTGCTGCTGGCCGGGGTGTTCGCCGCGCTGCTCACCGCCGACCTGTTCAACCTGTTCGTCGCCTACGAGATCATGCTGATCGCCTCCTACGTGCTGCTGGCGCTGCGCGGCGGCCGGCGCCAGCTGCGCGCCGGGGTGATCTACGTGGCCGTGAACCTGCTGGCCTCCACCGCCCTGCTGATCGGCATCGGCCTGCTGTACGGGGTGACCGGCACGGTCAACCTCGCCGCGCTGCACGGGGTCGCGGCGACCGACCCGGCCGCCACCCTGGCCACGGGGGTGGTGCTGGTGGCCGTTGGCGTCAAGGCGAGCCTGGTGCCGATGCACGGCTGGCTGCCCCGCGCCTACGTCGAGGCCGGACCGGCCGTGACCGCGCTGTTCTCGGGACTGCTGACCAAGGTCGGCGTGGCCACCCTGGTGCGACTCACCAGCGTGCTGTTCGACGGCGATCCGACCTGGCAGCCCGCCCTGCTCGCGATCGCCGCGGCGACCATGGTCGTGGGCGTGCTCGGCGCGATCGGTCGGGGTGACATGCGCGGCATCCTCGCGTTCCACATGGTCAGCCAGGTCGGCTACCTGGTGCTGCCGCTCGGGCTGTGGACGCACGCGGCGCTGACCGCCGGGATCGTCTACCTCGTGCAGTACATCGCGGTCAAGGGTGCGCTGTTCCTGGCCGCCGGCGCGGTGGAGACCCTGACCGGCACGGGCGCGCTGGCACGGCTCGGCGGGATGATCCACACCCGTCCGATGCTCGCGCTCGGCTTCGGGCTGCCGGCCCTTGCGCTGGCCGGGGTGCCGCCCACCAGCGGGTTCGTCGGCAAGCTGCTGCTGATCGACGCCGCCTTCGACGCCGGCCATCTGCTGATCGGGGCCACTGCCGTGGCGGTGAGCTTCTTCACGCTGCTGTCGATGGTCAAGATCTTCAACGGGGTGTTCTGGGGGGAGACCACCGAGTTGGTGCGCCACGAGCGCACCGAGGGTCCGTTGGGCCTGGCGGTGCCGGCGGGGGTGGCCCGCCCGACCTCCTCGCTGCTCGCCGACAGGGTCGAGCCGCGCCGGGCCGCACAGCTGATCGCTCCCTCGGTGCTGGTCGGGGTGGCGGTCGTGGTGCTCGGCATGGGCGCCGCCGGGCTGATCGAGCTCGCCGGTGAGGCCGCCGCTGCCCTGCTCGACCCGACCCGCTACCTCGAGGTGGTGAGCGCCGCATGAGCCCATCGAGCAGCCGCGGCCAGGGCCTGCGCCGTGCACGGCCGGCGGGACGCAGGCTGCGCGGACGCCGCCTGCTGCACGGGCTGCGCGCACTGCGGCGGCTGCCCCACGCGCTGGTGTTCGTCGTCTACTTCCTCGCCGAGATCACCCGCGCGAACCTGCGGGTGGCGCTGGCGGTGATCACCCCCCGACTGGATCTGTGTCCGGGGATCGTGCGGGTCCCCACCGAGGCCCGCACCCCGCTGGAGGTCACCCTGCTGGCCAACGCCATCACGATGACGCCGGGCACGCTCACGCTCGAGGTCGACCTCGAGACCTACGACCTCTACGTCCACGGGCTGTACGTGGACTCGGTGGAGGAGTTCCGCGCCGGACTGGCGCGCACCCAACGACTGCTGCTCAAGGCGCTGCGATGACCCTGCTCGATCTGGCCCTGGCGATCACGGCCGCCGCGTTCGCCCTCAGCCTGCTGCGGGTGGTGCTCGGTCCGTCGGTCGCCGACCGCGCGGTGGCCGGCGACGTCGGCTTCTACGCGGTGGTCGCCGCGATCGCACTGCTGGCGGTGCGCACCGGGCAGACCGCCTTCATCGACGTGGTCCTGATCGCCACCCTGCTCGGGTTCCTGGCCACCGTCGCACTCAGCGTGCTGATCGGCAGGGGCCGCTCATGAGCGTGGTCGGTGGGGTGCTGGTGGGGATCGGGGTACTGCTCACCCTGCTCGCGGCGGTGGGCATCCTGCGCTTCCCCGACGTGCTGACCCGCGCGAGCGCATCGACCAAGGCCGCGGGACTCGGGGTGGCCTGCGTGCTGGCCGGCAGCGCGCTGCTGTTCGCCACGCCCGAGGCCGGCATCAAGCTGTCGATCGCGGTGCTCGTGCAGTTCGCCACCGCCCCGGTGGGCGGCCACGTCATCGCGCGGGCCGCCTACCGGGCGGGCACCCCGCTGTGGGAGCGCACCGGGGTGGACCAGCTCGCCGAAACCTCCGCGAAACATGCGAGCCCGCCTCCGCCACCCACGACGGACGACTGACCAGCGCCACCGCACGGATCTGGCTCGCGTCCCCGCCCCGCATCGGTATTCTTCGCAGCCCTGCCCGGGCCGCCGGGCGACCGCACGGCACGCCCGCGGACCGGTAGGAGAACGATGCAGCCGCACGCTTCGATGCTGCCGCTGATCGTGGTGGTGCTGCCCGTGATCGCGGCGCTCGGCATCGTCGCCGCCCGGCGCCGCCCGAAACTGCGCGACACGGTGCTCTTCCTCGGCGCCGCCGTCACCTTCGTGCCGATCGCCGCCATGCTGCCCGACGTGCTCGACGGGCAGGCGCCCACCACCACCCTGTTCGAGGTGCTGCCCGGCATCGGGCTCACCCTGCGGGCGGA
>SKJO01000402.1 GCA_007121975.1 Nitriliruptoraceae bacterium
CGCCAGCCGCTCGTCGCCGTCGAGCACCCGGCGCACCTCGGCGACCGGATCGCCCTGGCTGAGCACGGTGGGGAAGTCGTCCTTGACGCCCGGAGCGCGGCGCACCGCCTCGAGCAGGGTGTCACGCTCGAAGGGCCGCTCACGCACCGTGTCCCAGAAGCCGGTGCGCTCCAGCACCGAGGCGATGCGCTCGGTGCCCTGGCCCTGCAGGTGGCTGACGAGGTAGCTCGCCACGCCGACCTGGATGCCGTGCAGGTAGCGGCCCGGCACCAGCTCGTCGAGCGCGTGGCTGATGAGGTGCTCGCTGCCGCTGGCCGGTCGTGACGACCCGCAGATCTCCATCGCGATGCCGTTGAGCAGCAGCGCGGTGGCCAGCAGCCGGGTGCCCTCGTCGTCCCGGGTCGGGGTGTTGGTGAACTGGTGCACGGTGGCGTCCGACAGCAGCGCCGCGAGGTCGTCGACCGGCGTGCCGTGGCGGTGGAAGGCCAGCTTCCAGTCGTGCACGGCGGTGATCTTGGCCACCAGGTCCCCGACCCCCGAGTGCCACAGCGCCACCGGCGCCTGGCGGCACACCTCGGTGTCCACGATCACGCCGTAGGGCAGGGCGCTGGGCAGGGAGCGGCGCCGGCCGTCCACCGTGAGGCTGGCACCGGGGCTCGAGAACCCGTCGTTGGACAGCGAGGTCGGCACCGCGAGGTAGGGCCGGCGCGCCAGGAAGGCGACGTACTTGGCCACGTCGAGCGCGCGGCCCCCGCCGAGCCCGACGACCGCGTCGCAGCCGGTCGGCAGCGCGGTGAAGGCGGCCATCGCCGCCTCGAGCGAGGCGTCGGGCACCTCCTGGTGGATCACTGGATCGATCTGCTCGGCGGCGAGCGCGTCGTCGGCGGCAGTGAGCAGCTCGGGGACCATGCCGGCACTGACGAACACCGCCGGGCGGTGCCAGCCCTCCCGGGCGAGGTAGATGCCGAGGCGGTCCAGCGCGCCGGGCTTGATGCGCACCAGCGTCGGGATCGCGATCCGGCTCACCGCGCTCATGGACCCACCACCGCATCGACGATCTGCGACCACCGCTCGAACGGCCGGAACTCCAGGCCTTCGGCTGCGGCCGCCGCTGCCAGGTCGGCCCGCGCGAAACGCCGCTCGGCGGGGACCAGCCGCGCGGCGTCCAGGTCGGGCCACCCGTCACCGGCGAAGGCGACCCACTCCCGGCGGGCGAGCCGGTCGCGGACCACGGCCGCCTTGTCGACCCCGAGGTCGTGGGACACGAACCTCGAGCCCTCGGGGCGCTGCATCAGCAGACCCTGCCCGGGCACGAAGCGGCCCGGGTTGGCATACACCTCGAGGTCGACCCCGGCGCCGCCCAGCAGCCGGTCGATGTACCACGAGCAGCCGGCGGAGACCACCACGGTCTCGATGCCGTGCGCCGCGAGCCGCTCGACGCCGGACGCCAGCGACTCGTCCAGGCCCATCTCGTCGACCAGGGCGAGCAGCTCGGCCTCCTCGCGGTCTCCCAGCGCGGCGAAGATGCGCTGCAGCGCCTCGAAATGGGTCGTGCGGCCGGCCCGGTAGTCGCCCCAGTGGTCGGTGGCCCCCGGCGGGAGCAGCCGCTCGGCGACCAGCGAGTAGAAGTCGCGGCGGGTCATGGTGCCGTCGAAGTCGGTGACCAGGGCCGCCCGGGGCTCGGGCGCCTGGTCGGTGCCGGGGGACGGGTCGGTGGCCACGATGGCCGATCCTCCAAGCCGGGAACAGCGCGTCGGAACCGACCGTAGGCGGCGCTGCGGCGTGACGCCGGTCCGGGCCCCGGCACTTCGGACCGGCAGGGACCGAGCGGTACCGTGGGCGGGGATCCGTGCGGCCCGCCGCGGGTCGGCGAGCAAGGAGCCCGCAATGATCGGCGTCGAGCACACCGGCCACCTGCAGGACCCCCCGCGCCTGCGCGACGAATGGGAGGAGGACCTCGCGCTGCAGCGCCTGCTCGAGCGGCTGCTGCCCGCCGAGGTCCGCGCCGAGATCACCCCCGGGCTGGCCGCACTGGGTCGGCTCGCGGCGACCGACCTGAAGGTCTGGTCGGATCAGATGGACACCCGCGAGCACGAGCCGCGGCTGCGGGCCTTCGATGCCTGGGGCCGGCGGGTCGACGACGTCGAGGTGTCGCCGGTCTGGGAGCGCATCGCCGCCGTCGCCCACGAGCACGGGGTGATCGCCACCGCCTACGAGCGCGCCCACGGGGAGCACTCCCGGGTGCACCAGTTCGCCCTGGCCTACCTCTACAGCCCGTCGAGCGCGCTGTTCAGCTGCCCGCTGGCGATGACCGACGGGGCCGCGGCCACGCTGCTCGCCCACGGCGATTCCGCGCTGATCGACCGGGCGCTGCCGCGGCTGACCAGCCGCGACCCCGAGGTGGCCTGGACCTCCGGGCAGTGGATGACCGAGCGCGCCGGCGGCTCCGATGTCGGACGCTCGGAGACCGTCGCGGTGCCCGACGGTGGCGTGTGGCGGCTGACCGGCACGAAGTGGTTCACCTCCGCGGTCACCGCCGACATGGCCCTGACCCTGGCACGCCCGGAGGGCAACGGCCCCGGCGGTCGGGGCCTGGCGATGTACTACGTGGAGGTCCGCGACGAGGCCGGGGCGCTCAACGGCATCCGCGTGCTGCGGCTCAAGGACAAGCTCGGCACCCGGCAGATGCCCACCGCGGAACTGGCGCTGGAGGGCACCGCCGCCCACCTGGTCGGCGCCCCGTCGGACGGGACCCGCAACATCACCCCGATGCTCACCATCACCCGGCTGTGGAACTCGGTGGTGGCCGCCAGCGGGCTGCGCCGGGGACTGGCCCTGGCCCGCGACTACGCCACCCGGCGGACCGCGTTCGGCCGGGAGTTGATCGACCACCCGCTGCACCAGGCCACGCTGGCCGGGCTGCGCGTGCAGCACGAGGCCAGCCTCCAGCTCGCGTTCCACGCGGTCGCCCTGCTCGGTCGGCAGGAGGCCGGGGAGGCCACCGAGCAGGAACGCAAGGCGCTGCGCATGCTGCTTCCGATCACCAAGCTGGTGACCGGCAAGCAGGGCATCGCCGGCGCCTCCGAGACCCTGGAGGCCTTCGGCGGGGCCGGCTACATCGAGGACACCCACCTGCCGCAGCTGCTGCGCGACGCCCAGGTGCTGCCGATCTGGGAGGGCACCACCAACGTGCTCTCGCTGGACGCCCTGCGCGCCCTGCAGCGCGAGGACGCGCTGCCCGCCTACCTCGACGAGGTCCGCACGGCGGCCACGGCCACCCGCCACCCGGAGCTGGCCCGGATCGGCGACCAGGCGATCCAGGCCGCGGACCATGCCGCCGCGTGGGTGCTGCAGGCCGGGCGCATCGGACCCGAGGCGGTGGAGCACGGCGCACGACGCTTCGCCCTGACGCTCGGCCGGGCGC
>SKJO01000244.1 GCA_007121975.1 Nitriliruptoraceae bacterium
GCCGTGGCACGCACGGGCACCGACCCGGCGGCCCTGCGCCGGGTGCCGATGATCGCCTGTGTCGGGCGGGGCACCGCCGGGCGGCTGACCCAGCGGCTCGGGCTGGACGCGGACCTCATGCCGGACACCGCGACCACCGAGGCGCTCGGCCAGGCCGTGCCCGCGGGGCGGGGGCGGGCTCTGCTGGTGCGCGCGGACCGGGCCAACCGGGTGCTCGACGAGCTGCTGGCGGCCCGCGGCTACACCTGCGTACCGGTCACCGCGTACCACACCCGGTTCGCCGAGCAGCTGCCCGCACCGGTGCTTACCGACCTGGCTGCGGGCCGCATCGACCTGGTGGCTCTCGGCTCGTCGTCCTCGGTCGAGGCGTTCACCACGCTGCTGGCCGACCGGCCCTGGCAGGCCGCGGTCGTGTCGATCGGCCCGGTCACCTCCGCCACCTGCCGGCAGTACGGGCTCGAGGTGGCCCGCGAGGCCGACCCCCACGACCTCGACGGACTGGTGGACGCCCTGGTGCGCGCCGCCGAGGATCTCGAGCGCGGAGATCCGGCATGGGCGTGAAGCTCGGGTCGCTGCTGGCGGTGGGCTGGCAGGTGCAGCAGCGCTACAAGCTCGACGCCGCCGACCAGCTCGCCGCGGCGATCGCCTACTTCGCGTTCATCTCGTTCGTGCCGCTGCTGCTGCTGGCGGTGTCGGTGGTCGGGTTCGTGCTCACCGATCCCGACGCGCAGCTGCAGGTCGCGATGAGCCTGACCCGTGCACTGCCCGGGTTCGACGAGACCCTCGACGAGCCCGACAGCCAGGTGCGCGCCCTGCTCGAGGGCGTGGTCGCCGCCCGGGGCACGGTCGGGCTGATCGGGCTCGGCACGCTGCTGCTGACCGGGCTCAAGGTGCTGGCCAGCCTCATGACCGCCACCCGGGTGGTGTTCCGCGGGGAGCTGCTGATCGGGGTTCGGGCCCGCGTCCGCCAGGTCCTGGCCATGCTGGTGCTCGGCGTGGTGGCCGCCGCCGCGGTGTTCGCCGCCAGCCTGCTGCCCAGCGGGCTGCTGGGTGGGCTGCACCCCGTCCTGGGGCTGCTGGTGTCGTTCTCGGCGTCGTTCGTGCTGGACGTCGCCCTGTTCACCATCGCCTACACGGTGCTGTCGCCGAGCGCGTCGCTGACGATGCGCCAGCTGCTGCCCGGGGCGGTGCTCGCCGGGTTCGGCTGGTCGGTGCTCAAGCTGGTCAGCGGCATCTTCGTCGCCAACCAGATCGAGGGTGCCAACGCCCTGTACGGGGCGCTTGGCAGCGTGTTCGCGCTGCTGCTGCTGCTGTACCTCGCCGGGCGGCTCTACCTGTACGGCGCCGAGCTCTCCGCCGTGCTGCTCGAGCGCCGCGAGGGCAGGACGCTCGAGCAGATGCACGGGCCGGTCGAGCTGCGTCCGCCGCCGACCGAGAAGCTCGCGGCGCTGGCCGAGCGGGTCCGCGACCACGGTGGCCACGCCGATGACGGCCCCCCGGACCCGGGGCCGGACCCGGAGACCGATCCGGGGCCAGACCCGGGAACCGATGCCGTTCCCGCCCTCGAGCCCGGTGCCGCCCGTACTCCCCGGCCGCTGGCCGTCCTGCTCGGCGCGGGAGCGCTGCTCGCGGTGTGGCGGCTGCGCCGGTCGCTGGATTCCTGACGCCCACCCTGTCCGAGAGGCCTGACGTGCGCCGCTTCCCGACCACCCGGCCCCGCCGCCTGCGCCGCACCCCGGCGCTGCGCGCGGCGCTGCGCGAGACCCGGATCGACCCGGCCGGACTGGTCCTGCCGCTGTTCGTGCATGCCGGGATCGACGCCCCGGCACCGGTCGCCTCGCTGCCCGGGGTCCTGCAGCACACCCCCGACTCGGCCCTGGAGGCGGCGCGGGTGGCGGTGGGGCTCGGCGTGCGCAGCGTGCTGCTGTTCGGGATCCCGGCGGCCAAGGACGCGCTGGGCAGCAGCGGCTGGGACCCGGCCGGCCCGGTCCCGACGGCGATCCGCGTGCTGCGCGACGGGCTCGGCGACCAGCTGGTGATCTGGGCGGACGTGTGCCAGTGCGAGTACACCGACCACGGCCACTGCGGCCCGCTGGACCCGAGCGGCGCGGTGCGCAACGACGACGCGGTGACCGGGTACGTCCGGGACGCGCTGGCCTACGCCGATGCGGGCGCGGACCTGGTCGCACCCTCGGGGATGATGGACGGGCAGGTCGCGGCGATCCGCGCCGGGCTCGACGCCGAGGGCTTCGCCGAGGTCGGCATCGTCGCGTACGCCAGCAAGTTCGCCTCCGCGTTCTACGGCCCGTTCCGCGACGCGGCTGGTTCCGCGCTGGAGGGCGGGGACCGGGCCGGCCATCAGCTGGATCCCGCCAACCGCCGGGAGGCCCGCCTCGAGCTGGCCCTGGACGTCGCCGAGGGCGCGGACATCGTGATGGTCAAGCCCGCCCTGGCCTACCTCGACGTCCTGGCCGATGCCCGCCGCAGCGTCGATCTGCCGCTGGCGGCCTACCACGTGTCGGGGGAGTACGCCATGATCCATGCCGCCGCGCAGCGCGGGTGGCTCGACGGAGAGCAGGCGATGTGGGAGGCGACCGTTTCCATTCGGCGGGCCGGGGCGGATCTGGTGGTGACCTACGCCGCCACCGCGCTGGCCGAGGCGGTGGCCACGTGAGCCCGGCCGTCGATCCCCCGGCACCGTCCGCCCCGGCGTGGCTGGTCGAGGTCCCCCTCACCCACCGCGGCCTGCACGGCCCCGGCGTGCCGGAGAACTCGCTGCCGGCCTTCGAGGCGGCGGCGGCCGCCGGCTACGGCGCCGAGCTCGATGTGGCGCTCAGCGCGGACGGCCTTCCGGTGGTCGTGCACGACACCGACCTCGCGCGCGTCAGCGACCGCCGTGATCGGGTCGCGGATCTGACCGCGGCCGAGCTCGCCGAGGTGCGCCTCGAGGGCACCGAGGCGGGCGTGCCGACCCTGGCCGCCGCACTGCGTGCGCTGCGCGAGGTCCCGGTGATGGTCGAGGTCAAGTCCGACGCGTGGCGGGCGGGTCGGCTCGAACCGGCCGTCGCGCGGGTCCTCGACGGCCACGCGGGACCGGTCTGCGTCGCGAGCTTCAACCCCGCCAGCCTGCGCTGGTTCCGCCGTCAGCGCCCCGAGGTGCTGCGGGTGCTGACCTCGGGAGGGCTGGCCGAGGCCGGGCTGCCCGGCGTCATGCGCCGACGTCTGGAGGCCCTGCGCGACCTCGCCTCGGTCGCTCCGGTCGCGGTCAGCTACGCGCTCGAGGACCTGCCCCACCCGGCCACCGACCGGTGGCGGGAGCGGGGCGGGGCGCTGGTGACCTGGACCGCCACCGACGAGCCGGGCCTGGCCCGTGCCCGCGAGCTCGCCGACAACGTCATCTTCGAGCACGTCCGGCC
>SKJO01000459.1 GCA_007121975.1 Nitriliruptoraceae bacterium
CGGGCACGGGCCGGGGCGGCCGGGCGCGCGCACGTGCGGGAGCAGGCCAGCTGGGACGCCGAGGCACCCCGGTTCGTCGCCCACCTCGCGTCGCTGGCCGGGACGGCGCCGGGAGGTGTGCGGTGAGCCGACCGGGATCCGGGCCGGCGCCCGACGAGCCGGACGAGGGCCAGGGGGCGTCGTCGACGCCCTCGCCGTCATCGTCGCCGTCATCACCGTCGTCGTCGACGCCGTCGCCGTCATCACCGTCGTCGTCGACGCTCCCCCCGTTGTCGGAGGATCCGGGGGTGAGCGTGATCGTGCCGGCGCTCGACGCCGCGGACGGCGCCCCCCGGGCGGTGCGCTCCGCGCTGACCCAGCAGGGGGTCGACGAGGTGGTGGTCGCCGCCGGGGACCCCGCCACCCGCGCGGCCGTCGAGCAGCTCGACGATCCCCGGGTGCGGGTCGTGGACAACCCGTCGGGACGCACCGCGGACGCGCTGAACGCGGCCATCGCGGCGACCACCGGCGAGGTGGTGGTCCGGCTCGACGCCTACGCGCTGCTTCCCGGGGGCTACGTGCCCACGGCGGTCGCTGCGCTGCGGGCCACCGGCGCGGCCAACGTCGGCGGCATGCAGGTCCCCACCGCCGAGCGGGGCACCGCCCGGGCGATCGCCGCGGCCATGGCCTCGCCCGCGGGCGCCGGTGGGGCGACCTACCGGGTCGGCGGCTCGGCGGGCCCGGTGGACACCGTCTACCTCGGCGTCTTCCGGCGCGCGGCCCTCGAGCAGGTCGGCGGCTTCGATCCCCGCTTCGTGCGCAACCAGGACGGCGAGCTCAACCTGCGGCTGCGGCGCGCCGGCTACACCGTGTGGTTCGTGCCCGAGCTCGCGGTCGCCTACACGCCACGGGCTTCGCTCAGGGCGCTGGCGCGGCAGTACGGGCAGTACGGCCGGTGGCGCCGGCTCACCGCCCGGACCCATCCAGGATCGTTGGCCGCCCGACAGCTGGCCCCACCGGTGCTCGTGGTCGGCCTGCTCCTGGTCGCTGCGGTGTCGGCGCTGCTGGCCAGCGTCTGGCCGCTGGCGCTGGCGCTGGGCGCGTATGCGGCCGGCCTGCTGGTCGCGGCCGCCGGGGCGGTGGGCGTGCTGCGTGACGTGCCGGTCACCGCAGCCTCGCTGGCCACCATGCACCTGGCGTGGGGGATCGGCTTCCTGCTCGGTCCGCCCCGGGGGGTGGCTGCCGACCGGCCGGCAGCTGCCGGCGAGGATCCTTCCCGTTCGTCGCCGTGAGGTTCCGACCGCAGCTCGCCCGACCGCTCGGCGCCCGAGCCCGCGGCGCTCCGCCGGAGCGGAGCGCCGCGTTGCGAGCCGGAGGGGTCAGCCCACCGCATCCTGGAGGAAGGCGCGGTACAGGAACGTGGCCATCTGCCCGCGGGTGACCTCGTCACTGGGGCAGTACAGCCCGGGCGCGCAGCCGCCGGTGATGCCGGCCTGCGCCACCGCCGAGATCGCCGGGGCGTGCACGAAGGTCGTGGGCACGTCGGCGAACGGGGTCGGCAGCGGCCCGGGCTGCAGTTGGGCGGCCCGCATCAGGAAGGTGGCCATCTGCCCGCGGGTGACCGGGTCGGACGGGCAGTAGCGGCCCGGCGCGCAGCCGGTGGTGATGGTGGCGGCGGCGACCGCCCGGATGCCCGGGGCGTGCACGAAGTCGGCGGGCACGTCCATGAACGGACTGCCGCCGGGGTCGGTCAGGTTCAGGGTGCGCATCAGGAAGGTGGCCATCTGCCCGCGGGTGACCGCGTCGGAGGGGCAGTAGAGGTTCGGGGCGCAACCGGTGGTGATCCCGGCCGCAGCCACGGCCTGGATCCCGGGTTCGTGCACGAAGCCGGCCGGCACGTCCAGGAAGCTGATACCGGGCCCGATCGGGTCGGTCGGTGGCGGGGTGGTCCCGGTG
This sequence comes from Nitriliruptoraceae bacterium, assembly GCA_007121975.1. Classification (GTDB taxonomy): domain Bacteria; phylum Actinomycetota; class Nitriliruptoria; order Nitriliruptorales; family Nitriliruptoraceae; genus SKJO01. Next base: position 1,936 of record SKJO01000459.1, read on the forward strand.
GGCGTGAGCGACAGGTCGAGGTCGGTGACCTCCGGGGGTACGCCGACCACCGGCGAGGTCAGCGGTTGGTAGCCCTCAGCCTCGACGGTCACGTACCAGCAGCCCTCGGCAACGTCCCAGCCGTAGTAGCCGCTGTCGTCGGAGGTGAACGGGTTGACGTTGGGGGAGATGCGCTGGGAGGCGGCCGGCTCCTCGACGCCGAGGTGGGTGGGAGCGGGCTGCGACCAGGCCGCGCCGGCCGGCTTGGACAGGTTGGACTCGCAGGTGTCGGGCCGGGTGTCGCCGGGACCGGTGCGCGGCTGCCAGTCGGGAACCCGGTACAGGGTCACCGCGGCCTCCACGACCGGCGCGCCGGTGACCGCGTCGGTCAGGAAGCCCGACGGGTCATACAGCACGATCGAGCCGATCACCGTCGAGTTGGTCGATCCGTCGGAGCAGTCGACCAGCAGGTTCACGTTCTTCGGGGTGAAGCTCGCGCCCTGGGCGATGGCGTGGCCCGGAATCGTGCCGTAGGCGATGCCGCCCACCACCTCGGCTTGGTAGATGATGTTGTTGAACGCGAAGCGGGCCTGGGTGACCTCGCCGACCTCGCAGGCGACCGGCATCGCCAGGTTGAGGTCGCCCGGGGTGCGCCCGGCGACCACCGACACGGTGAACAGGCCGGTGGACGGGTTGACCCACACCGAGGCGTTGGTGGGCCGGTCCACGACCACGTTGTCGGGCTGCACGGGGACCACGACGTCGCCGCCGGTGGCAGAGTCGAGGTAGGTCCAGAAGCCGTATTGGGTGTCCCGGGTCCCGCCGGCCGCCACGGTCAGGCGCAGGATCTGGCCCTGGAAGGCGCTGAGGTCGAGCTGCACCGGGCGCCAGCCGGAGGTCTTGAGCCGGGTGTCGCCCGAGTCGCCGAAGGCCCCCTGGGTGAAGGTGGCAATGGTGTCACCGCTGGCGTTCAGCAGCGTCAGGTCGTAGCGGAACTCGTCGAACCCGGTGTAGTCGAAGGTGAACACGTTGAAGGCGAAGCGCTCGACGTCGTTGACGACCCGGAAGTCCTGGCAGACCTCGTTGGGGCCGACGTCCTGGCGCTGTCCGGAGTTCTCGTAGGCCGCGCCCAGCCGCAGCATCCGGCTACCTGCCAGCGGGGTCGCGGTGCGGGCCCAGTCGTCCTGGCCGGGGACGCCGATCTGCTCGGTGCCCACCACCCGGATCTCGTCGGTGACCTGCCCGATGGTCCAGCGCCCGTCGAGCGAGCCGGACTCGAAGCCCATCTGCAGCCCGTTCTGGACCCCGGAGGGCAGCGGCTGGTTCGAGGAGCAGTCCCCTTCCGGCCCGAGGTCCTGCTCGCCGGGGTCGACCGGGTCGGTGGGGTCGATGGTCGCGTCCACGAACACGAAGCTGCCGGGCCACGAGCCCCAGTTGTTGGTGGTGATCCCGTTGCGTGTGGACCCGGTGTAGGAGTCCTGCCCC
>SKJO01000141.1 GCA_007121975.1 Nitriliruptoraceae bacterium
CAGCACCATGAGCACCACACCGCAACCGTCGACCACCGATCGCGGAGCCCAGTTCACGCGGGTCGTCGCGATCGGCGGAGGACTCGTGTTCCTGCTCCCGGGCCTATGGGCCTTCGTCGCGTCGGAGTCGTTCTTCGAGAACGAGGCGACGTTCCCCCCGTACAACGAGCAGTTGATCCGCGACATCGGGGTGTTCCAGCTCGGTCTTGGCGCGGCGCTACTGCTGGCCGCCGTCCTGCGGGACGGGATGCTGGCCGTCCTCGCGGGAGCGAGCGTCACGGCGGTGGCCCATGTCGTCGCGCACGTCATCGACCGTGACCTGGGTGGCAACCCGGCGGTCGACCTCCCGGCGTGCGGGATCGTCGCTCTGCTGCTGATCGCGGGCGCGCTCGCCAGATCTTGCGTCCCGAGGGAGTAGACACGATGCCGCACCGTGTCCTACGCGTGCCGGCTGGAGGCCGTCTTGTCCGAACAAGGCTGCCAGCTTTGCCCGGCGTCGAGTTCGCTGCGATCACTGCACGGCCCGGCTGGTGTGTGGCAGCGATGATCGCTTCCAGGCGCCCGCCGCGGGCCGGCATGCCGCCACCGTGCTGGCCGACGCCGAGCTGGCCGAGGTGGCCGGCGGCCATCACCCCTGGTGGGGCGACCCGGCCGGGAGCACCGGGCTGCTCGCCGGCTACCTCGGGCCGAGCTGACCTGAGCGCCACAACGCGACCACAACGTGCCTGTGCCAGGGTGCCTGACCACATCGGTTCATCCGGCGGTGAGGGAGGTTCGCGATGACCACCCAGGACACCGACGTGGCGGTGGATTCCGCGACCGGAAGCGTGTTCGAGATGGTCTCTGGCGTGTGGGCGTTCAAGACGCTTGCCGCCGCCGTCGAGCTCGGCCTGTTCGGGTCACTGGCCGGTGGCGGAAAGGCCACCAAGGAGGAACTCGAAGCCGCGTTAGGACTTCCCGAGCGTCCCACCGATCTGCTGCTGGCCGCCTGCACCTCCCTCGGGCTGCTCGACAGGGACGGGGAGCACTACCGCAACTCCGCACTGGCCGAGACGGCGCTGGTACCCGATCGCCCCAACTACCTCGGCGGCGCCGTGGCCTACGTGGAAAGCCGCAGCTGGCGGGGCTGGAGCCGGCTCACCGAGGCGCTGCGCACCGACCGTCCCACCACCTGGGTCCCGGACACGCAGGACTCGCCCTTCGCCGCCGAGGACCAGGAGATGCTGGGCCGGTTCTGGAGCGCGATGCACAACCTCGGTCGTTCCACCGCCCGGGCGGTGGCCGCCGCCTACGACCTCAGCGGCCACGAGAAGCTGTTGGATGTCGGCGCAGGATCGGGCGCCTTCCCGATCGAGCTGTGCGCCGCCTACCCTGGGTTGACCGCGACCTGCTACGACCTGCCGCACATCGTGCCGCTCACCCAGGTCGAGATCAACCAGGCCGGCATGGGCGAGCGGATCGCCACCGTGACGGGCGACTTCATCGCCGACGAGGTCTTGCCCGGCGGCCACGACGTGGCCCTGCTCGCCGCGATCCTGCACGACTGGGACGAGGACACCGGCCGGATGCTGCTGGCCAAGTGCCACGACGCCCTGCCGCCCGGCGGGGTGCTGCTGATCTGCGAGCTGCTCCTCGACGACGACCGCACCGGCCCGCCGCCGGCCGCGCTGATGGGGCTGAACAGGCTCGTCGAGACCGAGCGAGGCCGCGCCTACACCGCGGCGCAGTACCGCAGCTGGCTGCTCGATGCCGGCTTCCGCGAGGTCACCCGCGTCCCGTGCAAGTCACCGGGTGCCAACGCCGTGCTCGTCGCCCGCGCCTGACGGGCCATCCCAGGCGACCGGAGACGCGCCATGACCGACACGCGAATGAGGGGAGGCAGACCGTGACGACCCCAGCCCCGATCCCAACGATGGAGCTCGCCGACGTCGGCGGCAGCGAGGTCGAGGTCCACGACCACGGATCCGGTGAACCGGTCGTGTTCATCCACACGATACGCGACGAGTGGTACGCGGTGCTGGCACAACCGGCGCTGGCGGAGCACTTCCGGCTCGTCCACTACCACCGCCGCGGCTACGGCAACAGCTCCACGGATGGGGTGCCACTGAGCATCGCCGAACACGCCGCGGACTGCCGTGCGGTGTTGGCCCACCTTGGCATCGAACGTGCGCACGTCGTTGCACTGTCCGGTGCCGGAACGATCCAGCTGCAGCTCGCCCTCGATCATCCCGAGGTGGTGCACAGCCTGGCCGTGCTCGAACCGGTCCTCCCTGTCGTCACCGAACGGTTCAACCAGCAGTCCTCGGAACTCGAGGACGTGGTGGCAGCCGCGATGCCGCTCCTGGAGCAAGGCCGGATCGCCGAGGGCATCGACACGCTGTTCCGATACCTGAGCGGACCGAACTACCGCGAGGAGTTCGACCGGCACCTACCAGCAGGCTGGTTCGACCGCCTCCTGGCCGACTGGCAAACGGGCATGGAGTACGACGTCGCCACGATGAACGCCTGGCCCTTCGACGCCGAGGATGCCGCCCGGATCACCGTCCCGGTGCTCAACCTGAAAGGCGAGCACAGCACCGCCGAGCACCACACGTGCCACGACGCGATCAACGACTGGATCCCTCACGCCGAGAACGCCGAGCTGCCCAACACCGCACATTCCATGCCCCAGACCAACCCGAACGGGACCGCCAAGGTGCTGGCCGACTTCTTCGCCCGCCACCCGATACACGACTGACAATGCGAGGAGACGAACCATGACCGCAGCGGAGCCGGGCCCTCGGACAGCGATCCAGGGCGATGTAGAGCACGGCTACGGCCCGGTCGCCGACGCCTTCCGGCGCAACTTCGACGCGGGCCACGAGATCGGCGCCGCCTGCTGCATCTACCGAGACGGGCGCAAGGTGGCCGACCTGTGGGGTGGGCATCGCGACGACACCGGGCAGCCCTGGACCCAGGACACCCTGGTCACCGTCATGTCCACAACCAAGGGCCTGGCGGCGATGACGATGGCCGTCGCCCACGCACGCGGGTACCTCGACTTCGAACAACCCGTCGCCACCTACTGGCCGGCGTTCGCCCAGCACGGCAAGCAGGAGGTGACCGTCCGTCAACTGCTGTCCCACCAGGCCGGCGTCCCGGTCCTCGACGATCGCGTCGATCCGGAGATGCTCCACGATCCGGTGGCCCTCGGCGAGGTCCTCGCCGACCAGGCCCCGATGTGGGAGCCCGGCACGCGCCACGGCTACCACGCGATCACGCTCGGGTTCTACGAAGCCGAACTGCTCCGCCGGGTCGACCCCGCCGAGCGGACACTCGGACGGTTCTTCGCCGACGAGGTTGCGGCGCCGCTCGACCTCGAGTTCTACATCGGCCTGCCCGAAGA
>SKJO01000454.1 GCA_007121975.1 Nitriliruptoraceae bacterium
CGCAGAGCTTCAGGATCGTCCCGACCCCAGAGTGAGCCCGCTCCCGCTGACCGTGATCCAAACCACCCACGGATCGGTCGCCGGTGTCTTGCTCCACCCGGCAAGCGCCGCAGCCTGCGGCGAGTCATGCTGCCGTTGTGCCGTACGCCGCCGGGTTTGGCTCGACTACCCACGAACGACCCAATCGCGACTGCCGGTCCGGTCATCAGTCGTAGCGGTGTGGTGCAGGAACTTGGGTCATCGGGCGACCTCGGGTGGAATCGCGAGGAAGCGGGCGGGGTTGTCGACCAGGATCTTCCGTACGAGTCCGCCACCGCCGCCTACGGCGATGCGCGGGACGAAGCGCTCCGGCAGGTAGGTCATCCCGGGCAGGCCGCCGTACGCACGGAAGGAGCTACGTCGTGCGACGTCACCGCCGAGCAGCAAGCGATCCTCGCCGCCCTGCTCGGCTACCCGGAGCAGGCACTCCACCAGCACGCTGTCGGGCCAGTACTTGACTCGGCCTGCACCGTCGTAGCCGAGATAGACGCCGGCCTCGGCCAGGGCGGTGTGCAGCGCCGGGTCCGGGTTGCGGTCGACGTGTGCGAGCGCGAGCCGGTAGGGGGGCAGACCCGCTCCGGTGAGCAGGTCCACCGCCTCCCAGGCGGCGGTACCGTGCTCGAGGTGGCAGACAACCGAGACGCCCGTGCGCCGGTGGGTTTCGGCTGCCGCGAGCAAAACCTGGCGTTCGAACCCGGTGATCGACCAGTACCCGATGCCTACCTTGACCACGCCGGCACGCACACCCGTGCCGATCGGATCGGTCGCGGTCCTCGGGTCCTCTGTCCCCGCAGGCGCGTTCCCGGAGGCCGTGGCCTCCGAGGTCGGGATCTCCTGGGGCGGCGACCCTACGGCGCTGGGCGGGTCGTCGAAGCACCCGTCGGTGATCTCGCGCACGAACCGGTCCACGAGCGCGTCGGGACCGAGCCCGCGGACCCAGTGGTCGGAGCCGTAGTGCGCCTCCCGGTGCACACCGGTCGCGCCCACGATGTGCATGCCCGTGCGTTCAGCGATCGTGGCGAGACCACGAAGGTCGCGACCGCACCCGAGCGGCGTGAGCTCCACGAGCGCATCGATCCCCGCCCGGCGCAGCGCCAGCGCCTCGGCGGCGGAACGGTCGACATCGTCGAGCTCGTCACCCGCTAACAGCGGCGAACGCATCAGCAGGTGCTCGTGGTAATCGGTGCGGCCGAGCCGGTGGGTAGGCAGGTCCCCGGTGACCGTTCGCACCACGGCCGCGCGTTCGGCGCCTGCCGGCTCCTCGGGCGTCGGGACGCTCATCGACCGGATCCGCCGGTACGGGCCTCGGCCGCGATCTCCGACAGGCGTTCCACGTCGCCCTCCCCAAGCCCGAGATCGAACACCTCGTCGATCACTGCGGACCAGCCGTGCACGAAGTAGCGCCAGCCGTCCTCGACCAGCAGCCCGTGCTCCTCCTGTTGGGCGCGAGCCTGGTGGAGGAAATCGAGCTCGCCCCGGTAGTTGATCTCCCACGCCAGCCCCTGTTGGGGGAACCGGCCCGTGTCCGTGATCGGGGAGCCGGGCTGGTCCTTGCCCAGACCGGTCGCGTTGATGACCAGTGAACCGGCCGGCAGCGCGCCCATCAGGTCGTCATTCGTCCGCGGATCCGCGTTGGAGACGTACACGAACACGGGCGCAGGCTCGGGCGGTCCAAGCCGCTGCAGGATCGCCCGGCACTCGTCCAGGCGGGCACGGCGACGGTTCACCAGTGTGATCCGACGGGGGCGGTCGTGCGCGTCGGGCCGCGTGGCGAGGTGGATCGAGATCGCGAGGCCCGACCCGCCAGCGCCGAAGCACAGCACCTCGGCGTGGCTGGCGAAGTGGTCGGGCGGGACGAAGTCCTCCAGGGCGCGACCGGCGGTGATCGGGTCCTTGGCGTGGCCGCGGAGCCGGCCGTCGCGCTTCGAGATGCAGGAGACCTCGTTGGCCAGCCGCGCCAAGGGATCCAGCTCGTCGAACAGGTCCGCGGCGGCCTCGAGCAGGCGCACCTTGTGGCTGGTCACGAGAGCCCCGTGGTGATAGGGGTCCTGGGCGATCTCGGCCACGACCTCGCGGTAGCGTTCGGGCGGGCTGCCGATGGGCAGGTCCACCGGGTCGAGCCGGACGCCCTCTAGGCCCAGCTCACGGGCCCAGGCGGGGAAGACCTGGTTGATGGACGACCGGGTGGCGGTGACCCCGATGAACCCGAGCCGTGACCAGTCATCGTGCGCGGGCATGCGGACCTCCTGGGTCTCGTCCAGGGACACGTCACCGTTTGCCGTGCGACGTCGTCGACGCTGCGGCACTAGTCTCGTCGCTGTAATGGCGGCGCAACCGGACTCGTTGAGCGGCTGGGTCGCTGCCAGGTGGACATGGAGGCCGTCATCGAGGCAGTCACGGCGCAACCGGATCTCGTTGAGCGGCTGGGTCGCTGCTACACGGGTGCGGTGTACGACGTGCTGAGGGAGCGGGGGCTGACCCGACAGGTGCTGCCCGCAGGTATCGCGCCGCTCGATCCGACGAGCACGGTCGCGGGGGTGGCCTTCCCCATCGCCGGGCACGTGGACGAAGAGGCGTCCGATCATGACACCCTGCTCGCCTGGACGCGCTTCCTGTCCCGGGTCCCGGCCGGCACCGTGGTGGTGTGCCAGCCGAACGACCACACATCGGCGCACATGGGCGAGCTGTCCGCCGAAGCCCTGCAGCAACGCGGTGTCCACGGCTACGTGGTGGACGGCGGCTGCCGGGACTCCTCGGCCGTCCTCGCACGGGGCTTCCCGGTGTGGTGCCGCTACCTCACGCCGCGGGACATCGTCGGGCGCTGGCTGTGTGACGCTATCGACACGACGGTCGAGATCGGTGGTGTGCGGGTCGACCCCGGCGACCTGATGCTCGCGGACCGCGACGGTGTGGTCGTGGTTCCGGCGGCGCACGCCGAGGAGGTCGTCGCCGCCGCGGAGAAAGCGATCGATACCGAGAGCGCGGTGCGACGCGCCATCCGTGCCGGCACCGACCCCGAGGAGGCCTATCGCCGCCATGGCAGGTTCTGATCCCGCGGTCAGGGACGGTGTGCGGGGGCTCGGGCCCCGGAGCATCGCCCGCATCATGTTGGAGCTTGGGCGCGCGACGCCCCGCCGGTGACATCCGCTCGGGCTCAACGGATCGCCCGTGCCGTCTTCCGGGTGATCGCCGCTTCGACCTCCTGCACCGACACCATCGAGGTGTCACCCGGGGTGGTCATCGCCAGCGCACCGTGGGCGGCGCCGTACTCGACGGCATCCTTCGGTGGCTTTCCTGCCAGGAGGGCATAGATCATGCCGGACGCGAACCCGTCGCCTCCGCCGAC
>SKJO01000181.1 GCA_007121975.1 Nitriliruptoraceae bacterium
CCGCTGGACCGACCGCCTCACCGGCCAGCGTTTCGACGCGGGCCGGCACGCGGTCGCCGACCTGCTCGGCCGCTTCCCCGTGTCCCTGCTCGCCCGTGAGGACCGCTCGTGAGCCTCGACCACACGCGACTCGCCGCGCTTGGCATCATGCCCAGCTACCCGGACGCCTTCGGCACCTGGCACGACCTCGACCAGGACGCCGCCCGGCATCTGCTGCGGGCCATGGATCTCCCCGAGCACGCCGAGGCGGCGCCGGTCACCGACGCGGTGCTCGTGACCCGGACCGATGCCGGGGATCTGGCACCCCCCGGTGAGCTCGAACTCGAGGACGGCACGACCCGTCCGGTCGCCGGCCAGCTGCCGACCGGGCTGCCGCTGGGCTACCACCGGCTGCACCGCACCAGCGGGGGGGCCACCGAGGTGATCGTGGCCCCCGAACGCTGCCTGCCGCATCCGGGCCGCCTGTGGGGCTGGGCGGTGCAGTTGTACTCGCTGCACTCCGCCGACAGCTGGGGCGTGGGCGACCTCGGGGACCTGCGCACGCTCGGCCGCTGGTCGCGCCAGGCTGGCGCGGACGTGGTGCTCGTCAACCCGCTCGACGACCCGATCCCGATGGTGCCGCGTTCCAAGAGCCCCTACTACCCGTCCTCACGCCGGTTCCGGGACCTGCTGTATCTGCGGGTGACCGACGTGCCCGGCATCGCCCGCATCGCCGATGAGCTGCCGCTGCTGGCCGCAGCCGCCCGCGCCGATGAAGCGCGCATCGACCGTGACGCGGTCATCGCCGCCAAGACCGCCGCCCTCGAGGCCCTGTGGACCCAGGATCCGGCCACCGGCCACGAGCCTGCGTTCCTCGCCTTCCGCGCCGAACTCGGCCACAGCCTCGAGGTCCACGCCACCTTCGTCGCGCTCGCCGAGCAGCACAACGCCGGGTTCGCCTCCTGGCCGGCGCCGTACCACGACCCGGACAGCCCCGCCGTCGCCGAGTTCGCGGCCGCCAACGCCGACCGGATCCGGTTCCACGCCTGGACCCAGTGGCTGCTGGACACCCAGCTGGCGCAGGCCGCCGCCGAGATCCCGCTGATGCGCGACCTGCCGGTCGGGTTCGACCCGGAGGGATCCGATGCCTGGCAGTGGCAGGGCGTGCTCGCCCCCGACACCACGGTTGGGGCGCCGCCCGACCAGCTCGGCCCGCAGGGCCAGGACTGGCAGGTGCCGCCGTTCGTCCCCTGGAAGCTGCGGGCCGCCGGATTCCGGCCCTGGATCGAGACGCTGCGCGCGGCCTTCCGCCACGCGGCCTCGCTGCGCATCGATCACGTCATGGGGCTGTTCCGGCTGTTCTGGATCCCCCCGGGGGGTGCCCGTTTCGGCACCTTCGTGCGTCAGCCGGTCGGCGAACTGCTCGACATCCTCGCCCTCGAGTCGCACCGGGCCGGGGCCTATGTCGTCGGCGAGGACCTCGGCACGGTCGAGGACGGGGTGCGCGAGACGCTCGGGGAACGCAGCATCCTGCGCTACCGGGTGCTGTGGTTCGAGAACGAGCCGCCACCCCGGTGGGACGCCGGGGCGCTGGCCTCGGTCTCCACCCACGACCTGCCGACCGTTGCCGGACTGTGGTCGGGCACCGACCTCGCGGCGCTGCGCGCGGCCGGGGCGCCGGCCGACGAGAACTGGCAGGCGTCGATGCGCACCATGCTGCGCGAGCAGACCGGGCTGGGTGCGGACGCCACGGCCGAGCAGGCCTGCGTGGGCACGGCCGAGGTGCTCGCCGGCGCGGGCTGCGATGTGGTCGTGGCCCAGCTCGAGGACGCGGTGGCGGCCGACCACCGCATCAACGTGCCGGGTACCAACGACGAGCAGCGTCCCGACAACTGGTCGCTGCGCCTGCCGGTGTCGCTCGAGCAGCTGACCGCCGACCCCACGGCAGGGTCGGTGATCGCTGCGTTGCGCACCCGCAGCACGGTCCGAACCGACGACGACCCGACCTGACGAGTTCCGATGTGACCCCTCCCACCCCACCCCATCTCGACCGGGCCACGACCGACGCGCTCGGCGACTGGCTCGACGCCGCCGAGCAGGCCGCCGCGAACGAGCACGAGTTCGCCGCGCGCCTCGCCCCCCGGCTCGGCGCCCACCCGCAACCCGACGGCACGGTCGCGGTCTGCTTCTGGCTGCCGCGCATCGTGCGCGAGCAGGTCGCGGATGCCGACCTGTTCCTCGAGGTGCTCGACCCGCTCGAGCCGGTCGACCCGACCGTCAAGCGGGCCACGACCACCTTCCGCCGTACCCGGGTGCCGTTGCGCCACCGCCACGCGCTGGTCTTCGGGGTGGTCGCCGGGTTGCGGGTGGGCACCCGCGACGAGCTCGGCAGCTTCTACGCGGTCACCTACCTCGGGCGGCGCGAGACCTGGCAGCGGGTGTTCGATCCGATGGCCTCCTCGCTGCCGTTCGGACCCTTCGCCCCCGCCGAGGTGATCGACCTCGACGCCGTGCAGCAGCAGCGCACGGACACCGAGTACTGGCAGACTCTGGCGGCGCAGGCGGGTGCCGACCGCCTCGGCGAAGGCATCGTCAAGCAGCCCCCGGTCACCAACATCCAGCAGCTGCACGTGCCCACCGCCACCGCCGGCGGCACCCTTGCCAGCCTCACCCGGTGGTACCAGACGCTGGCCGAGCGCATCCGGCAGGGTGCCGAGCTCACCCCGCACGAGCAGGCGTTCCTCGGCTACGACGCGGTGCAGCTGCTGCCGGTCGAGCCGACCATCGTCTACGAGTCCGGCCGGAGCTTCTGGCGGTTCCTGGATCCCGAGCCGCCCGCCGACCTCGACGCGGACGACGAGGTGGAGGAGCCGGCCGACCCCGCTCGGCCCGAACTCGTACGGGTGCGCCTGCGCCGCCCCGACACCACCAACTGGGGCTACGACGTGGTCATCGCCGGGTCGGCGACGATCAGCCCCACGCTGCTCGAGACCGGCCGGCCCCACGAGCTCGTCGACCTCGCCGGCGTGCTGCACACCTTCCCGGGCCGCGCGATCCGGCTGATCGCCGACGTGGTCTACGGCCACAGCGACAACCAGGGCCTCGAGGTGCTCGACGACGAGTGGTTCGCCGGGCCCAACATGTACGGCCAGAACCTCGACTACCGCAACCCGTGGGTCCGGGCCTGCCTGCTGGAGATGCAGCGCCGCAAGGTGAACTTCGGCTTCGACGGGGTGCGCATCGACGGCGCCCAGGACTTCAAGTTCTACGACGCCGAGGCGCGCGAGCTGCGCCACGACGACGGCTTCCTGCAGGCCATGAGCGACGTGGTCCAGGAGGTGGCCGGCTGCCGCTACCGCCCCTGGATGATCTTCGAGGACGGCCGGCCCTGGCCCGAGCCCG
>SKJO01000490.1 GCA_007121975.1 Nitriliruptoraceae bacterium
GACCACGCCGACCCCGAGCAGCAGCGCCCCGATCCCGGTGAGCAGCCACGCGTCCGCGCCGGTCCGCGCCAGCGGTCGACCCGGCCTGACCGGCTCACCGCGGTCCACGGGCGGGTCCGCGATGCCGGCGACCCGGAAGGTGTCGGAGACCGACAGCACCTCGACCTCGCCGTCCTCGTCGAAGCAGGCAGCGGTCACCACGACGATCTGGCCGACGGCCTCGCGAGGCAACGTGAGATCGAACTGCACCGAGCGGTCGTCGCCGGTGGTCACCTGACCGAAGTCGAGCGTCGGGTTGAACCGGGCGCTGATGTTGCACCGCTGGCCCGGGAAGGAGCCGAACATCTCGCACACGCGCTCCAGCCCAGGCGGCACCACGCCACCTGGCGTGGGTGAGGGCGGGCACACGATCCCCGGCGGCGGCCCGGGCGGATAGAACTGTGCCGCGGCGGGCAGGACCGACATCAGCAGCATGCCTGTGGCTGCGAGTGCCACGACCAGAAGCGTCCGGATCCTGCGGCTCACGGTGACCATGTGTGCCCTCTTCCGTCCCCCGATAGCTCTGGGTCCACCGCGTGCCGGTCGGCTCAGAGCTCCAAGACGCCCCACACCATAGCGTTCCGGAGCCTGGCAGTCACGGAGCGCGACCGTTCGGTCACGTCCACGACCCCTGCGTGGATGTTCGTCCAGACCGGGACGAACCTGTAGGTTCTGGTGAGGACGGCCCCGCCGAGGACGTGCTGGGCACGTGACAGCCAGCAACGGACCTCACCTGTGCCGCTGTCCGAGCACCACCGGCCACCACCATCGGGGGGGCAGCCCCAGCCCCAGGGGGAGGGTGCGAGCGCACATGGCACCTATCGAGCCAATGGAGCAGGACGGCACCTCGCCGACGGTCCTACGTCTCATCCGGGCGGCGCTCACCGTGGCGGTGCTGTCCGCGGCTTACCTCGGCGCCTACCTGATCCGCTTCGAGTTCGCGATCCCGCCGGCGTTCCTGCGCACCGCGCTCGTGACGCTGCCGTTCGTGGTGGTCGGCAAGCTGCTGCTGCTGCGGCTGCTCAAGGCCCACAAGCAGTCCTGGCGCTACACGTCGCTGTGGGACGTGGTGGCGATCGCGGAGGCGATGCTTGCCGCCGCGCTGGTGCTGGCCGGCCTGCGGCTGCTGGTGGTGGAGTTCGTCCGGTTCGTCGGTGCGGCCCCGATCCCAGTGATCCCGCTCGGTGTGATCGCCGCCGACCTCGCCTTGTCGGTGGTGGGCCTGGTCGGGGTGCGGGCCCTGCGCCGCCTGCAGCACGAGGAGGCGGCGATCCGCGAGCTGCGTGACCAGGGCCGGGACCGTCGGCGACGTACCGCGGTCATCATCGGCGCCGGCCGCTTCGGCAGCGTCGTCGCCCGCGAGATCCAGACCCGCCCCGACCTCGGGCTCAGGGCCGTCGGCTTCATCGACGACGACCCCAACAAGCTGGGTCAGGTCGTGCACGGCTTGGACGTGCTGGGCACCCGGGCCGACCTGCCTGCCATCGTCGCCGAGCGCGGGGTCCACCAGGCGATCATCGCCATCTCGGACGCCGACGGGCGCACGATCCGGGACCTGACGGAGCGCTGCCGGGCCGTCGGGATCGAGGCGCACATCATCCCGGGCGTCTACGAGCTGATCGGGGGCAAGGTCGAGCTGTCGCGACTGCGCCCGGTGCAGATCGAGGACCTGCTGCGCCGCGAGCCCGTGGAGCTCGACACCTCCGCCATCGCCGAGCTGACCCGGGGCCGCACCGTGCTGGTGACCGGCGCAGGCGGCTCGATCGGGGCCGAGCTGTGCCGGCAACTGGCACGGTTCGGGCCGCGCCGGCTCGCCGTCGCCGACCAGAGCGAGAACGCGCTGTGGGCGATCCACCGCGAGCTGCTCCCGGCCCACCCGGACATCGAGGTGGTCCCGGCGATCGTGGACGTGTGCGACGCCGACCGGGTCGAGGCCCTGGTGGGCGAGCTGCGCCCCACGCTGGTGTTCCACGCCGCCGCCCACAAGCACGTGCCGATGATGGAGGCCAACCCGGGCGAGGCGGTGAAGAACAACGTGTTCGGCACCAAGATTGTCGCCGACGCCTGCGCCCGGCTGGGCGTGGAACGGTTCGTGCTCGTCTCCACCGACAAGGCCGTCAACCCGTCGTCGGTGATGGGCGGCACCAAGCGGGTCGCCGAGCGCTACGTCCACCACCTCGCCGAGACGACCGGCCGGGTGTTCGTCAGCGTGCGGTTCGGCAACGTGCTCGGCTCGACCGGCAGCGTCGTGCCGGTGTTCGAGGAGCAGATCGCCGCCGGTGGGCCGGTGACGGTCACCCACCCGGACATGACCCGCTACTTCATGACCATCCCGGAGGCCTCCCAGCTGGTCATCCAGGCGGCGGCGCTCGGGACCGGCGGCGAGGTGTTCCTGCTCGACATGGGCGAGCCGGTGCGCATCATCGACCTGGCCCGGGACCTGATCCGCCTGTCGGGGCTGGAACCGGACGTCGACGTCGAGGTGGTGTGCACCGGGATCCGACCGGGCGAGAAGCTGTTCGAGGAGCTCGAGCTCGACAGCGAGCACACCGATCGCACCAGCCACCCCTCGATCGCGGTCAGCACCACCGCCGGCGCCACCTGGCACGAGGTCCACGCCGACCTCGAGCGCCTGCGCCGGGCCGCCGACAGCGGCCAGCTGGCCCCGGTGCGCGCCGCGCTGCGGGCGATCGTGCCCGAGATGATCGCGGATCCGGCCGGCGATCCAGGCACCCCGACCAGCGACGACGACGTGGTGGCGGTGGAGCAGGAAGCCATGGCCGCCGACCGACCGGCGAGCTGACCCCCGCCCCTACCGGCGGCGCGCCGACCGCCGCGGTCACCCGCGTCGCGGCGTCGGGTGCCACAACCCCCAGCCCCCGGGGCCCAGGTTCCCCAACCCGCCGCCCGAGGCGTGCCAGCAGCCATGCCCACCGCCCCCTGGCGCCGGGCCGGGCCAGGTCAACCGGCGAGCATCGCCGCCACGGTGATCGACACACCGCTCATGCTCACCACCGTGGCCACCAACGAGAACACCACGACCCGGGTCTGCCGCGTCATCGCCTCCTGCAGCGACCGCTGGAAGTCGGCCCTGACACCCTGCAGCCCGGCCTCCGTCCTCGCGTCGGACGCCGCCAACCGGTCCTGCCAGGCACCATCCATGATCTCCAGCCGCCGCTCGAGCTCCCCCTGCCGCGCCTCCGAGGCCGCGAAGCGGGCATCCGACCGCCCCTCCGAGGCCTCGAAACGCGCATCCCACCGCGCCTCCAACGCCTCGAAACGCGCATCCCACCGCGCCTCCAACGCCTCGAAACGCGCATCCCACCGCGCCTCCAGCGCC
>SKJO01000383.1 GCA_007121975.1 Nitriliruptoraceae bacterium
CCCGGTCACCAGCCCGGAGCCGTCGCGGTCGTCCAAGCCTCAGCATCCCCGGCACAACCCGCCGTCAGCCCACCAGGCTCCAGAGCACCTCGACCTGGCCATCGAACAGCACCCGCCAGCCGGTGACGGCAGCGTCGGTGGCGACCAGTGCGTCGCCCTCCTGCAGGGTCTCGACCCGCTCGCCGACGCGGATTTCGATGACGCCGGCCAGCACCACGATCGCTTCGGGCCGCTTGGAGGGGAACGGCGATCCCGTCCCGCCGCTGCCGGGCTCGGCGGTCACCCGCCAGGTGGTGAGGACACCCGTCTCGTCGTGCACCTGCCAGGCGGACATGCCCGAGGCGGGGGTGGTGACGCTCTGCCCGCCTCGCGGGTGCACGCGGTAGCCCCGTTCGTCGGGCGGCGTACCCCCGATCTGGACGTCGAGTGCGTCGCAGATGCGCAACAACGTCTCTCCGGCCAAGCCACGTACCCCACGCTCGGCCTGGGACAGTGCGCTGGGACTGATACCGACCCGCCGCGCCAACTCGGCCTGGCCCAGACCCCGGTCGGCCCGCAGGCCGCGGACGAGGTCGCCGAGCCGCTCACGTCCGGCGGTGATCGGGGTTCGCTCGCAGATCTCGGGTTCGAGCATCACGCTGACGGTGCGGCCGAGGACCTCGCCGCCCCGGCCGTCGGCCTCGAGGACCTCGAGGCGCGCTCCCTCGTCCTCGCGCTGTACATCGATCACGACCTGGGTGATCGCGCGCAGCGAGGTCAGGAACGAGCGGTCGTGTTGGCCACGCCGAAGCAGCCAGTAGGCGATGCTGCGGCGTCGGTAGAGCCGCGGGCAGGTGCGCGCGAACACCTCCAGGGTGGCATCCGCTCCGAGATGGTCCTGCAGTGCCGAGAGGTCATCGATCACCCACAGGGCCTGCTCGCCGACGTCCTCGTCTGCCTCCGCCAACGCTTCGAGTAGCGTGCCGAGATCCTGGTCCGTGGCGTCGATGGTCCGCACCGAGCCACTTCGCTGCGGCAGCGCGGTGGTCGTCGCCGAGCCGGCTCGACACCGCACGACCACCATTGGCCGGTTGGGGGTGGAACTGAGGAAGGGCGCCAGGAAGCTGCTGGCGGGAAGATCGTCATCGAGCCACAGCACGACGTTGTCCCCGACGATGACGCCGTCGAGCAACTCGTCGACGACGGCGATGCCGCTGGATACCGTTGGCACGTCAGCTCTCCTCGAGCGCTCGGGCGTCCGCCAAGCCTAGATCGGCGGCCGCGCCGAGGTGGAAGGTTGGCCGATGTCGATGCACATGACCGGCCACGAGCAGCCATGACCGGCGACGACGGCCACAACGGACACCTCGATGCTGTCCATGCCTGGCGAGAGGGGAACCCACGATGCACCGCGAGCAACTGCCATGAGTCCTGATGCCCCCCACCGTGCGACCGCCGAGCAGGAGGCGGAACTGCTGCGCGCCGCCCGCGCGGTGCGTTCGCGTGCGTACGCCCCCTACTCGCACTTCCGGGTCGGTGCGGCGGTGCTGACCGCCGACGGCCGCACGTTCCTCGGGGTCAACGTCGAGAACGCCTCGTACCGCCTGACCAGCTGCGCGGAGCAGACCGCGCTGGTGTCGATGGTGGCGGCGGGCGTACGTGGCCCGGTGATCGCGGTGGCGGTCGTCGGCGACGGCGACGATCCCTGCACGCCGTGCGGTGCGTGCAGGCAGACGATCTTCGAGTTCGGGCCCGATGCGATGGTCACCTCGTCGGGCGACGGTGGCTGGCCGCTGACGGCGCACATCACCGAGTTGCTGCCCCACGGGTTCGGGCCGCGGCGGCTGGGTCAAGGGCAGGGAGCAGGCACATGACCGGACGTGAGCTCGACCTCGAGGCCATCCTGGCCGACCTCAGTGAGCCGCTGCCCGAGGGGCACCGCTCGGGGCTGGTGGCGCTGGTCGGCCGCCCCAACGTCGGCAAGTCGACGCTGCTCAACCGGCTGGTGGGGGAGAAGGTCGCCATCGTCACGCCGGTGCCGGGCACGACCCGCAACGCCATCCGGGGGGTGGTGACCCGCGAGGACGCCCAGGTGGTGTTCCTCGACACGCCCGGACTGGCCAAGCCCAAGACGTTGCTGGCCAAGCGGCTCAACGCGCTGGTGCGCGATGCTTGGTCGGCGGTCGACCTGATCGTGCTGCTCATCGATGCGGCGGACGGCGTCGGGGCCGGCGACCGCTTCCTCGCGCGGGAGCTGGTCGGGGTGGGCACCCCGGTCATCGCCGTGGCCAACAAGATCGACCTGCTCGGGGCACCCGCCAAGATGCTGCCGGTGCTCGAGGCGGTTGCGGCTCTGCCCGGCGAGGGCGGGGCGTTCGCCGAGATCGTGCCGCTGTCGGCGGCCACCGGCGACAACATCGACCGCTTCCTCGACGTGCTCGTCTCGCACCTGCCCGAGGGGCCACGGTTGGTGTCGGGCAGCCAGGTGTCGGATCAGCCCGAGGCGCAGCTCGCGGCCGAGCTGGTCCGCGAGCAGCTCATGGCGGGCATGAGCGACGAGCTGCCCCACTCGATCGCGGTCACCGTGGACGGCATCGAACCCGACCCCGACCGCGAGGACCTCGTGCACATCGACGCGATCGTGCACGTCGAGCGCGACAGCCAGAAGGGGATCGTGATCGGCCACAAGGGCGCGAACCTCAAAGCGGCCGGGACCGCGGCACGCGAGGAGCTCGAGGCGCTGCTCGGGGTGCGGGTGCACCTGACCACCCATGTGCGCGTGGCGCCGAGCTGGCAGCGTGATCCACGCCAGCTCGGACGGCTCGGCTACTGATCGCCGGGTAGCCAGGGCGGACGTGGTGCCTCGATGCGCTCCAGCGTCGAGGTGACCTCGGCGAAGCGCTCGGTGCGCCGGCTCCAGTCGAGGTAGGCGTCGCTGATCTCCTCGCGGGAGCGGGCCACGAAGTTCCACCACATGGTGATCGGCTCGCCCAGCGGTTGCCCGCCGAGCACCAGCAGCCGGGTGTTGCGTCGCTCGGTCGACAGCGGCAGCTCGTCGAGGCCGGCGGGGATCAGCGCCAGCCAGCCGGGCTCCACCACCTCGGCGCCCACCCGAACCCGGCCGTCGACCGGCACGATGGCATGCTCGAAGCCCGGGTCGATGCCGAGCACCTCGTCGCCGGCGTGCAGCGTGGCGTCCAGGCCGAGCAGGGGGGTGTCGGCGCGGGTCGGGGCGGCCGTGCCGTGCAGGGTGCCGACCAGCAGCTGGGCCTCGCCGGCGCTCAGCTCGACCCGGGGCAGCTCCCGGTGATGCTCGAAGGCACCGGCGCCGTGCCGGGTGTGCTCGGGCTGCGCGACCCACAGCTGCACGCCCCGGAAGGGCGGCTGGGCGGCGA
>SKJO01000492.1 GCA_007121975.1 Nitriliruptoraceae bacterium
AGCACCTGGCCACCCTGCGAGCGATGCCGGGACTCCAGGTGATCCGCCCGGCGGATGCCAACGAGACCGTCGCCGCGTGGCGGGTCGCGGTCGAGCACGACGGTCCGACCGCACTGGTCCTGTCGCGCCAGGCGATCCGCGTGGTCACGGACGGCTCGGCGGTCGCCGCCGGGGCAGGGATCATCCACGAGCCGGACCGCGCACCAGACGTCATCCTGGTCGGCACCGGGAGCGAGGTGGCGGTGTGCGTGGACGCAGCCCAGGACCTCGCCGCGTCCGACATCGCCGCCCGCGTGGTGAGCATGCCGAGCTGGGATCGCTTCGCGGCCCAGTCCGAGGACGTGAGATGCGCGGTGCTCCCCGGCGAGGTGCCGACCCTGTCGGTCGAAGCCGGTGCCACCTACGGCTGGGCCCAGCACGCCGACGCCAGCGTTGGCATCGACCGGTTCGGTACCAGCGCACCGGGCGATGTCGCGCTGGATGCACTCGGGATCTCGGTAGCGAACGTCGTGGGCCGCACGTGGGACCTGCTCGAGACCTCCGGCGTGATCGACCGGGTGCGTCCCTCGGACCCATGAAACCTCCGGGGTGGATCGTGGCGCGCTCCCCGATCCGTCCCGGCTCGGGGGGAGGCGTGTGCGCGGTTGCACTCTCCCGGCAGCCGCCCGCCCCTCCTCCCGACCTCACCATCCCACCGGCCCTCCCCACCACCGCCGGGACGGGTCGAGGCGCCTGCCTTAGGGCGCCAAGCGGGGCCCGAAGCGAGCCGGGCGTCACGCTCGCCGGCCGCCAGCCCGCCACGGCCTGCAAGCCGTCCTCGGCGTGGATCCCCCCCACCGTGGCGTCGGGGAGGAACGGCCAGGACCGGGTGGACCGCTTGAGTCGTTCGCCGCGGGGCCGACCTCGCTCGCAGAAGACAGCAACCTCGACCGGGCGGCGTAGGAGCCGACCCCAACCCGGGGACCGGGGCCCACGGAGGGGAGGTGGAATGGAGCACGAAGGTCGGTCGCCGCCCCACCGGAGCGCTGCTGCCCGGGTGCTCGAGCATCCGGTCCAGCGCTCCGCGAAGCGGCACTCGGGCGCCAGCACCGGCGAGCGGCTCACCCGCTTCTTCGAGCTCGCCTCGGACCTGCTGTGCGTGGTCAGCCTCGACGGCCGCTTCGTGGAGGTGAGCCGGTCCTGGACCCCGGTGCTCGGCTGGTCCCAGCAGCAGCTGCTGGCCACGCCCTACCTCGACTACGTGCATCCCGACGACGTCGAGGCGACCCGGGCGACGGCCACGGCCCTGCTTGCCGGCGAGGACATCGACGGCTTCGTCAACCGCTACCGGCACCGGGACGGCGGCCACCGGTGGCTGCGCTGGAACGCCGTCGCCTGCGTCGAGGAGGGACTGATCTACGCGGTGGTGCGCGACGTGACCGAGGAGCGCCGCCGTCAGCTGCTCGGCGACCAGCTCGAGCAGGTCACCGGCGTGGGGACCTGGGAGCTGGACCTCACCAGCGGGGTGTTCCACGCCTCGGCGCTGACCCGTCGGCTGCACGGTGTCGACCACCTCGAGCAGATCGACGCCCGCAGCGGGCGGCGCTTCTACCCACCCGAGGTGTACGGCGAGGTCATCGACGCCTACCGCCGGTTGACCAGCGAGGGCACCGGCTTCGACCTCGAGGTGCCGTTTCTCGCCGCCGACGGCACGTCACGCTGGGTGCGCACGATCGCCCGGGCGCAGCTGCGCGAGGGCCGGGTTGTGCGGGCCTACGGCACGTTCCAGGACGTCACCGCGGCCCGCGAGGAGCGTGACCACCTGCGCCACTTCCAGCAGCTGGTGGAGCTGTCGGAGGAGGGCATCCTCGAGATCGGTCGGGGTGAGGTGGTCGTCTACGCCAACCAGCGCCTGGCGGCGATGGTCGGCCGCCCGGTTGGCGAGATCATCGGCCGGTCGATCCTCGAGCTCATCCATCCCGACGACCTGCTGGCCGCCGCGGACTGGCGCCTGCGGCTGCAGGCCGAAGGCGGGGCCGAGGTCCGCGGAGAGCTGCGGCTGCGCCGCGCGGACGGCGCGCCCCGGTGGGTGCAGGTGGCCGGGCGGCTCGTAGCGGACGCCAGCGGACGTCCGGACTGGGTCGTGGCCGTGGTGACCGACATCGCCGAGCTCAAGGACCAGCAGGCCGCCCTGCTGGCCGCCGAGCGCAGCGCCCGGGACAGCGAGGAGCGCCTGCAGCGGGTGCTGACGGCGACCCAGGACGGCTGGTGGGACCACAACCTGCGCACCGGTGAACGCTCCGTGTCGGCCCGTTGGTACGAACTGCACGGGCTCGACGCCACCTCGGAGTCGGTCACCGGCGAGGCGTGGGACGATCGGCTGCACCCCGACGATCGCGCCGAGCTCGAACGGCTGGTGCGCGATCTGGCCACCCGGCGGCTGCGGACCTTCACCTGTGCGGCGCGTGCCCGCCACGCCGAAGGCCACCTGTTCCCCGTCGTGGTCCGGGGACTGATCGAGTACGACGTCGACGGGCACCCGGCACGCATCAGTGGCGCGACCACCGACGTCTCCGCCGAGCACCGTGCCGAGCAGGCCCAGGAGCAGTTCGTCTCCACGGTGAGCCATGAGCTGCGCACCCCGCTGACCTCCATCGGCGGGGTGCTCGAGATGCTCGATGCCGGGCTCGCCGGCGCCCTTCCTGCCCGGGCCAGTGAGCTGCTGGCCGTTGCGCGGCGCAACACCGTTCGGCTGCGCCGACTGATCGACGACCTGCTTGACATCGAGCAGCTCAGCACCGGCGCATCACGGCTCGAGCTCGTCGCGCAACCGCTGTCGGACCTCGCAACCCACACGGTGGCCGACCATCAGCCGCTGGCCACGACCCACGGCGTCACCCTGCAGGTCGGCGAATCCGAGCCGTCGCCGGTCACGATCGACGCCACCCGCATCGAGCAGGTCCTCGGCAACCTGCTGGCCAACGCGGCGAAGTTCGCCCCGCCGGGCAGCACCGTTGAGGTCCGGGTGACCCGCCAGGCGACCAACGTGCGCTGCGAGGTGATCGACGAGGGCGAAGGAGTCCCCGAGCACTTCACCGCCCAGCTCTTCCAACGCTTCGCGCAGGCCGACCCCAGCGACCCGCGCAGCCGTGGCGGCACCGGGCTGGGGCTGGCCATCAGCCGGGAGATCGTCGAGCGGCACGGGGGCTGCATGACCTACGAGCGTCGCGACGAGCGCAGTGTGTTCGCCTTCGAACTGCCCGTCGCCGACCACGGCGGCTGAGCACCCAAGACCTCAGGCCACCCAAGACCTCAGGCCACCCAAGACCTCAGGCCACCCAAGACCTCAGGCCACCCAAGACCTCAGGCCACCCAAGACCTCAGGCCACCCAAGA
>SKJO01000162.1 GCA_007121975.1 Nitriliruptoraceae bacterium
ATGGTCACGGTTGCACCGGCGGGGAGGAACCCGGCGGCGAAGAGTCGGCCGATCGAGGTCTCCGTCGCGATGCCGTAGATGATCAGCGCGATGCTCGGCGGGATCATGACCGAGAACGTCCCGGCCGAGGCCACGGTCCCGAGTGCGATGCGCTCGCTGTACCCGTACTTGCGCATCTCCGGGACGGAGACCGAGGCGAGCAGCCCCGCCGCTGCGACGCTGGACCCCGACATGGCACCGAAGATGCCGTTCGACAGGACGACCGCCTGCGCGAGTCCGCCACGGAACGGCGCCAGCCAGTTCGCTGCCATCCGGAACAGTTCCGCGGTCAGGCGCCCCTGCGAGAGGAACTCGGCCATCAGGATGAACATCGGGATGGTGGTCAGCGCGTGGGTGGCCGCCGTCGACTGCGGGACGGTCTGGAGCATCCCCAGCGCCGGACCGAGTCCGATCGCCATGACGATGCCGACGGTCCCTGACAACGCCATGGAGTAGGCGATCGGGACGCCCATCATCATCGTCCCGAACAGCAGCAGGAAGGGCAGCCACACGCCGAGCGAGTCCCAGGCTGTGCCGGAGAGCACGGCGACCAGGGCCACCATGATGAACGCCGCGGCGATCAGCGGGGTCTTGGATTCGAGCGGGGGGCCGTCGACCACGATCGAGGGCCGGACGTCGAGGTCCGGGGCGTCGTCGCTGGGCGATTCCGTGGCCGCCCCGGCGTCCGCGGCCGGTCCTTCCACCGGGGCCTCGGTCTCGCCGGGACGGTTGGGTGTGTCGGGCATCGCGATCTCTCCTGCGCGCGGTCGACGTCGGGTCACGAGAGGTGACCTACTCGGCGACGTCCTTCTTGGCGTACGCCAACTCCTCGAACTCGGCGGGGGCGATGACCTCACCGATGCTGGTGACGACGATGCGCACCGCGAGGACCGCGGTCCCGATCGCGACCACCAGCCAGGGCAGGCCACGAGGCATGGGGACCATCGTCGTGATCACCATCGTGTCCCAGCGTTCCAGTCCCCGGAACCAGGAGGTCCAGGCGATGAAGCCCCACAGACCGGCCATCGCCAGCATCGGGATCAAGCGCATCGCGGCACCCGCGCGCGTGCTGACGCGGTCGACCAGCAACCGCACGCTCACGTTGCGGCCGATGCGTTCGGTGCGGGCCGCTGCGAAGAAGACCAGACCGACCATGAACAGCCGCTCAACGGTCTCGTAGGTTCCCGAGACCGGGGCGCCGACCAGGTAGCGACCGATCGCGTCCCGGGTGGTGAACACCATGATCGCGACGGCGAACAGCCCGGCTCCGACCGCGAGGACGTTCTCGACGGACCGGAGAGCGCGACGGCCGGCCTCGACCGCACGCACGATGCCGGAGCGCTCGGTGGCGGCCTCACCGGCCTGCGCCGCGTCCTCGGACGACGTCCCTGTCATACGAGCACCTCCCGGTCACTCGGGTGGTCGCCCCGGGGCCGCCGTGCGGCGGCCCCGGGGCGGGGGACATGGGTCAGAGACTGGCTTCGATCTCGTCCCAACGATCGATCAGGCCCTGCCCGTCGATGCCGAGACCTTCCATGCGCTCGACCCACTCGGACTGGACATCGGCCAACGCGGCATCCCACGGGCCGAGGTCGACCTCGTTGAGCTCCATGCCGTACTCGACGAAGTACTCCTGCGATGCGATGTTGGCGTCGTTCAGGAAGTTGCCGACGTTGGCGTTGGTCTCGATGCCGACGTCGATGATCAGGTCCTGGATCTCCTGCGGCTGGGACTGGAACCAGTCCTCGTTGACCAGGTACATGTTGGTCACGCTGCACAGCGCCAGGTTCGTGGTGGCGTAGTTCGTGCCCTCCTCGATCTGGTACGGACGCAGGTTGCTGTGCGGGCCGTTCACACCCTCGATGGTCCCGCGCTCCAGGGCGATGTACTGGTCGGACACCGGCATCTGGACGGCGTTGGCACCGATCGCCTCGGTGGAGTCCGAGCAGACCCCGCCAGGGCTACGGATGTTCAGGCCGGCCACGTCCTCGGGGGTCTCGATCGGCCCGTCGATGGTGAACAGGTTGTAGGGCGGCAGCGCCATGACGAACAGCGGACGCATGTTCTGGGCCAGGAACTCGTCCAGCAGCTCCTCCTGGATCAGCTGGTACATGATCTGGCCACCGAGGTAGGAGTCCGAGAACCGACCGGGCAGCTCGGAGATCCCGGCCCCCGGCACGACCTCGGCGAAGTAGGACAGTGCCACGGCGCCGACGTCGGTCACGCCGTCACCGATGGTGTCGAACATCTCGGCCTGCGTGGCCAGCGACTGGTCACCGAAGTAGTCGATCTCGACCTCGATGCCGCGCGCCGCACCCTCCTCGATCATGCGGTCGATGAAGAACTGACCACCACCGACCACGTTCGGGTTCGAGGGTGGGTAGCCGTCCGCGACCCGGAAGGAGACGGAGAGGTCCAGAGCCGCTGGCTCCTCTGCCTCCTCTTCCTCTGCCTCCTCTGCCTCTTCTTCCTCGGGCTCCTCGGTCTCGGCCGGCTCGTCCGCTGCTTCGTCGGCGCCCCCACAGGCGGCCAGTACCAGCGCGAGCGCTGCACCGACGGCGGCGACCGTGAGACCTCGGCGTCGTGCGTGACGCTTCGTGGTCAGCTTCATCTGCTCTCCCTTTGATGTTCGTCGGTCCTGTGACCGGTCGTGTGCCTTTGCATTCGGTTGTATGCCGTCTGGCGGTTCCGATGAACGCCGCCTGCCTCCGGGTGGAGGACGATCGTCGTGGGACGACCGGCCCCGCAGGTGCAGGAGGTGCGGCGTGGCGTCTCCCGAGACCACGGCGACTCGCGTGTTACCAGGAGGTAACCTACGAGAACGGTCGTCGCAGGTCAACACCGGGGCCGCACGATCTCGATCCTCGATCTCAATCCTCGAGGTGTGCCAGCACGATGTCGCCCTGGGCGCGGGTCGACACCCCGCTGCTCGCGGTCGCCGTCGGGATCTCCCCGCTGCCGAGCGCCGTGGCGATGGCGGTCGCCACCCGGTCAGCCGACCGCGTGAGGCCCTGGTGGCGCAGCAGCATCTCCATGGTGTGGATCGCCGCGAGGGGCGAGGCCGTCTGCTTGCCGGCATGCCGTGGCGCCGAGCCGTGCGTCGGCTCGAACATCGACAGCTTGCCCGCGGAGCTGATCCGACAGGAGCCGGACAGGCCGAGCCCCCCCACCAGCGCCGCCGCGACGTCGGAGAAGATGCCGCGCCCCAGCCCCGCACCCTCCATAAGGTCGAGCATCCGCGCGGCGATCGGCAGATGCGCCAGCCCGCGGTCGGTGACCATCAGCGGGCGACGGATGCCTGCGGCGGCGCAGGCCTCGCCGATCTCGGCCA
>SKJO01000033.1 GCA_007121975.1 Nitriliruptoraceae bacterium
CCGTTGCGCTTGCAGTCCTCGATCATCTCGCCGTACAGCGCGGCATACGACGAGTCGGGGATGACGCACTTGGTGTCCTGCTGGGCGTCGTGGCGGTTCCACATCTGGCCCGAGTCGCGGACCACCACCGGCATCGAGGCGTCGATGATCACGTCCGAGGGCACGTGCAGGTTGGTGATGCCGCGGCTCGAGTCGACCTGGGCGAGGTCGGGGCCGCGCTCGTAGGCCGCCTCGAGGTCGGCGAGGATCGCGGTGCGCTGCTCGTCGGGCAGGGCCTCGATCGCGGTGAGCAGGCTGGCCATGCCGTCGTTGGGGGACACACCGAGCCCGTCGAGGGCCTCGGCGTGGCGCTCGAACAGCTCCGCGAAGTAGGTGCGCACCGCGTGACCGAAGATGATCGGGTCGGAGACCTTCATCATCGTGGCCTTCAGGTGCACGGAGAACAGCACCCCCTGCTCGCGGGCGTCGGCGACCTGCGCGGCGAGGAAGTCGACCAGCGCCGCACGGCGCATCACGGCCGCGTCGATGATCTCGCCGGGCTCGAGCGGGGTGGAGGCCTTGAGCACGGTCACCTGGCCGTCGGCGCCGACATGCTCGATGCGCACGTCGTCGGCCTCGGACACCGTGGTGGAGCGCTCGGTGGAGCGGAAGTCGCCCTCGCCCATCGTCGCCACGTGGGAGCGCGAGTCCGGCGACCAGGTGCCCATGCGCGGCGGGTGCTTGCGGGCGAAGGACTTGACCGCGGCCGGGGCGCGGCGGTCCGAGTTGCCCTCACGCAGCACGGGGTTGACCGCGCTGCCCTTGACCGCGCCGTAGCGGTCGTGGATCTCGCGCTCCGCGTCGCTGGCCGGGGACTCCGGGTAGTCGGGCACGGCGTAACCGGCGGCCTGGAGCTCCGCGATCGCGGCCTTGAGCTGGGGGATGGACGCGCTGATGTTGGGCAGCTTGATGATGTTGGCGTCCGGGGTGCGGGCGAGCTCGCCGAGCTCGTGCAGCGCGTCGGGCACGCGCTGGTTGGGCTCGAGGTGGTCGGGGAAGGCGGCGAGGATCCGGGCCGCCAGCGAGATGTCGCGCATCTCCACCGCCACGCCGGCCGCCCCTGCGAACGCGTCGAGTACGGGGAGGAAGGCATGGGTGGCGAGTGCCGGGGCCTCGTCGGTGTAGGTGTAGATGATGGTCCTCATGGCGCGCTGGTCCCTTGTCGCGATCGTCAGGCGGGTGCGGGGCGGTCTGCGACACGCTACTCGCTCGGCCCGGTCCGGGCCCGGGCGCCCGGACCTGATTTGCAGTTCTGGTTAGGCTTACCTAACTTCCCGGGAGGCCGCCGGCGCTCCCGCCGATCCCCGCGGCCGCGCGGTCCAGACCCTGGTCCGCGACCCTGATCGAGGAGACCTTCGTGAACCACCTGCCTGCCGGCCGCGGCTGGCTGATCGCCATCATCGCGCTGGCCGCGCTGGTCCTCGCCGCCTGCGGCGCCGACGACGCCGCGGACGAGCCGACCGACGACGCCGCGGACGAGCCCGCCGCAGCCGGGCCCCTGACGGTGTACTCCGGCCGCAACGAGGAACTGGTCGGCGGCATCTTCGAGGACTTCACCGCCGAGACCGGCATCGAGGTGCAGGTCCGGTACGGCGACACCGCCGAGCTCGCGGCCACGATCGTCGAGGAGGGGGACGCCAGCCCCGCCGACGTGTACTTCGCCCAGGACGCCGGGGCGCTGGGTGCCCTGGAGCGCGAGGGTCGCTTCGCCGAGCTGCCCGACGACGTGCTCGAGCTGGTCGATCCGCTGCTGCGCTCCCGCGAGGGCAACTGGACCGGCACGACGGGACGGGTCCGCGTGCTCGCGTACAACACCGACCTGCTGGACGCCGCGGACCTCCCCGACAGCGTGCTGGACCTGACCGATCCCGCGTGGGACGGCCGGGTCGGCTGGGCCCCGACCAACGGCTCGTTCCAGGCGTTCGTCACCGCCCTGCGTGTGGTCGAGGGCGACGACGTCGCGCGCAGCTGGCTGGAGGGCATGCTGGCCAACGACGTGGTCGAGTTCGAGAACAACACGGCCATCGTGGAGGGGGTCTCGCGCGGCGAGGTCGAGGTCGGGATCACCAACCACTACTACCTGTTCCGCTTCCAGGCCGAGGACGCGGACTTCCCGGTCGCCAACCACTTCCTGCCCGGCGACATCGGCGGGCTGGTCAACATCGCGGGGGTCGGGGTGCTGGCCACCAGCGACGCGCCCGAGGCCGCGTTCGAGCTCGTGCGCTACCTGCTCAGCGAGGACGTGCAGACCTTCTTCGGGCAGGTCACCGACGCGCCCGAGTTCCCGGTGCGTACCGGCATCGATGCGCCCGAGCTGCCCTCGTTCGAGCAGATCGACCCGCCCGACGTGGACCTCAGCGACCTCGAGGATCTGCAGGGCACCCTGGAGCTGCTCAACGACGTCGGGGCGCTGGCCTGAGGGGGATACGGTGGCGGGCGCGATGAGCAACCAGGCGCCCGCCACCGATCAGCAGCTGACCGAACCGTTGCCGCCGCGCCGCGGCCGCGGCCGCGGCGGCACGGTCGGTCGCACCCACCCCCTGGTGTGGGTCCCGGCGGTGGCGGTGGCGCTGGCCATGCTGCTGCCGGCGACCTACCTCGTGGTCGCCGCCTCCGGGCTCGAGCCCGGGCGCATCGTCGGGATCGTGCTCGACCCTGCCACCGCCAGGCTGGCCGGGCGCACCCTGCTGCTGGCCGGGTCGGTGACGCTGGCCAGTCTGCTCGTCGGCGTGCCGGTCGCCTGGCTGACCACCCGCAGCGACCTGCCGGCCCGGCGCTTCTTCGCGCTCGCCACCGCCCTGCCGCTGGTGATCCCGACCTACGTGGGCGCGTTCACCCTGGTGGCGGCCTTCGCCCGTGGTGGCCTGATCGAGGAGTGGCTCGGGATCGTCCCCCCGAGCCCCTACGGCTTCTGGGGGGCGTTCTTCGCGCTCACGCTGTTCAGCTTCCCCTACGTGCTGATCACCGTGCAGGCGTCGCTGCGGGGCCTGGATCCCGCACTGGAGGAGGCCAGCCGGCTGCTGGGCCACGGGCCGCTGCGCACCTTCTGGCGCGTCACCCTGCCGCAGCTGCGGGTCAGCGCCTCGGCGGGGGCGCTGCTGGTGACCCTGTACGTGTTCAGTGACTTCGGTGCGGTGTCGATCCTGCGCTACTCGACCTTCACCCGGGGGCTGTACCTGCAGTACCGCAGCGCGTTCGACCGCGCACCCGCGGCGGTGCTCGGGCTGCTGCTGGTGGCCATGACGCTGGTGGTGATCGTGCTCGAGGCCCGCGTGGCCCGCGACCGCGGCGGGCAGTTCGGGACCCGGGGTCCGAGCCGGCCGGGCCC
>SKJO01000511.1 GCA_007121975.1 Nitriliruptoraceae bacterium
CATAGGCATCGGCGACCACGTCGAACTGTGCCGGGCAGTTGGTGTAGCCGTGCAGCAGCACCACGGCGTGCTCGGTCCGGGCCCCGTGCTCGCGCACCTGGGAGCGGCAGCGCGGGTCGATGTGCGCGTCGTCGGCGTCGAGCAGCTCAGCGGCCAGCACCAGCGCCTCGCCGTGGGTGCTGATGGCCGTCGGCGCAGAGGCCAGGTTCGGGTCCGCCAGCGGGGTCAACAGCAGCACGCCGAGGCTGAGCACCAGCGCGGCCACCACCGTGAGCCCCGCGAGCAGCCACCGGCGTCGCCACCCTCGCGCGGCGCTCACGCTGCGGCCGCGCCCTGGAGGCCAGCGGACACGTGCCGCAGCACCTCGAAGCGGCGCTGGGCTGGCGGTGTCGTGCCACGTTCCATGGACCGCACCCCGTCGGTGAGACGTCCCTCTCGGTCAGCAGTATGGACGTTGCGTGATCGACTGGCCACCTACCGAGATCCACCTGACCCGTACGGGTCAGGCAGGCCTCCGCGGCGGGGACCCGCCCGCGGATCGATCAGCCCGAGCCGGTGGGCTTCGTTGACGGCCTCGGCACGGTTGCTCACCTTGAGCATGCGGTAGATCGCGCTGGTCTCGCGCCGGATCGTCGCCAGGCTGAAGGCGAGGTCGAGGGCGAGCTGCCCGTTGCTGCGACCGGCGGCGAGCCCGCGCAGCACCTGCACCTGACGGGCGGTGAGCTGGACCCGCTGCTCGCCGGCCGGATGGTCGAGCACGGCGGCGACCGCGGGGCTGCGCAGGACCTGGCTGGAGCCAAGCGCCACCTCGTGGTCGTCGGCGGCCGCGGCCTGGTCGCCCAGCAACCGGTGCAGCTGCGAGGTCACCGCCGCGACCGGGATCGCCGGCCACATGCACTCGGAGTCGACGGCGACGTGGTGGCGCCAGGTCGCCAGGACGTCGAGGAGGCGCGTGGCCTGGGCCGTCTCCCCGATCCGCGCGGCCGCGCGACCGGCGAGCGTGGCGGTGAGCAGCAGGCTCGACTCGGGATCCAGCGGCCAGGGCAGGGCCTCGAGGCGACGCAGGCTCTCCTCGGGCCGGCCGAGCACCGCGGCGGCCAGGGCAGCGGCACCGCGGCCGAGCTGGTGGCCCGCGCCCGGATGGTTCGCGGCCAGCAGCCGGCTCAGCTCCCCGACGTCGCCGGTGAGCAGCGACAGCTGCATGGCGAACAGGTCGTCGGCGACCGGGGCCCCCGGGATCTGGGCACCCTCGGCCGCCTCGCGTGCCAGACGGCGGTTGTCGGCCAGGCCGTCGACGTCACCGTCGAAGATCGCGCGTGCCGCCTCCAGGCACGAGGCGCGCCAGCGCAGCCGCGGCTCACCGGAGCGATCCGCGGCCCAGCGCGTCACCGCCAGGCCCTCGTCGAACCCGAGCCGGTTGCCGGCCTCGAGCTCGTCGGATGCGGTGCGCAGCCCGGCCTCCACCAGCAGGTCGAGCCGGCCGAGGCGCTGCGCGAGTCGCTGGGCCTGACCCGAGGCCTGCCGCCGCCGCTCCAGGAACCGCGGAGCCCGGTGGTTGCTGCGCCAGGCCAGCAGGGCCATCACCATGGCGGTGGGGTCCTGCGCCTCCCGCGCGGCGAGCACCGCGCGTTCGGCCAGCGGCTGCCCGATCTCGGGACGGGTCACCCAGTGCCACTGCTCGCCGTCGGCATCGACCACCGGCAGGCGCATCTCCACCACCGCGCGCACGGCGAGCACCTGCGCGAGCCAGCGCGTTCCGGGTCCCGCCGCCTCGGCGGCGGCCAGCAGGGCCGAGGCCTCGGGATCCCCGGTGCGCCACTCCACCGGGTAGGCGTAGCGCACCGCCGCCTCGGCCAGCGCGTCGGCGTCTCCCAGCGCCCGGGCCAGCCGGGCGGCGGCCGCCGCGAGGTGGGAGGCTCCGGGCAGGTCCCCGCCACGCTGCCGGGCCTGCGTACGTCCGAGCAGGGCCCGCAGCCGGCGGGCATCCCCCGACGGACCGGCGACCGCGTCCTGCGCCACGGCCAGGAACCGCTCGGCGTCATCGAACGCGCCCTGCTCGAGGGCTTCGCAGCCTCCCCGCTCGGTCAGCTCGCCGAGCCGTTCTACCGGCAGCTGCTCCCCCGCCAGCACCGCATGGTGGGCGACGATGGTGGCAGGCACCGACCGGTCACCGGCGAGGTGCTCGGCGATCCGTGCGTGCAGCTGGGCGCGCTCCGGCTCGACCAGGCCCCCGGCCAGCAGCTCGGCGACCTTGGGGTGAAGGCGCGGTCCTGGACCCGTCGCGGCGTCGGAGCTGAGCAGGCCCAGCTGCCCGCTGCGGTCGAGCACCTCACCGAGCCCCGCGGCACCGAGCCCCGCGAGTGGGGCCAGCGAGGACGCCGGGACCTGGCGGGCCAGGGCCAGCAGCCGCAGCAGCTGCAGCCCGTCGGCGTCGAACTGCTCGAGCGCCGGTAGCAGCGGATCCTGAACCCCGCCCGGGTCCGTCGAGGCACCGGCGGCCAGCACGGTGATCAGCGCCCGGGGGTTGCCGCCCGTGGCGGCCAGCAGCCGCCCCGCCGTGGCATCGAGGTCGACGTCCCCGTCGGTGGGTTCGGGCTGCTGATGACGGAGCAGGGAGCGGATCTCCACGGCTCCGAGACCCGAGAGCACCACCTCGTCGTCGGGGATGGGCAGCGCGACGGGCAGCGCGCCACCGCCACCGCCGGCGCGCGGCGCCCGCAGCGTCGCGGCGATCACCACGGGCTCCCCGGCGACGACCTCCCGCAGCCGGTGCAGCAGCACCAGCGAGGCAGCATCGGTGTCCTGCAGGTCGTCGAGCACGACGAGCACCGGCGCCGGCAGCGCTGCCCAGGTCTCCAGCAGCAGATCGGCCATCGCACCGGGGTCCTCGCCCGTCGGCGGCTCCGGCTGGTCGCGGCCGGCGAGCTGCGCCGACTGCCGCAGCAGGTGGCGCCAAGGCCGGAAGGGCGGGTCGCCCGGCGCGCAGGCGGCCCGCACCGTGGCCCCGACGTGTGCGGGCGAGGCCGCGAGCTCCTGCAGCAGGCGCGACTTGCCGATCCCGGCAGGCCCGACCACCGTGATCGTGCGACCCCGACCGTCGCGGGCCCGGAGCAGCCACTCGTGCAGACGCTCGAGCTGCGCCGACCGTCCGACGAAGGGCAGGCCGGTGCCACGGGTGACCATCCGGGACCCCCCTCGCTTCGGTCTGTGGCCGCACCCTACCGGCCGGGTACGGCGCCGACCCATGGGGCGGGCGACCACGTAGACTGCCCGGTCGGTCCCGACAGTGACATGGGGGGAGGTGCGACGTGGCGGCGGTGATCGAGGCGCACGGCCTGGTCAAGCGCTACGGC
>SKJO01000356.1 GCA_007121975.1 Nitriliruptoraceae bacterium
CCGCCCTCGGTGTCGCCGCCCCGGGCGTGGGTGATGCGCAGCAGCTGCTTCTTGTAGTTCCACTCGTAGAGCGCCTTGGCCTCGTCGAGTCCCTCGTAGCACTGCAGGCGGATCAGCTGCGCGCCGCGGGCATCGGCCACGGCCTTGGCGAGCTCGGTCTTGCCGACCCCGGCCGGGCCCTCCACCAGGATCGGCTTGCGCAGCCGATCGGCGAGGTAGGTGACGGTCTCGATCGCCTCGTCGGGCAGGTAGCCGGCCGCCGACAGCCGCTCGTGCACGTCGGCGACTCCGGTGAAGGCGGCGGGATCGCCGGCGGGGCGCACCGGGTCGGAGGTCGGCATCGGAGGACTCCTCACGGGCGGGGCGGGGGCGGCGGCGGGCGAGCCGGCCGACGACGAGGCTACGGCACACCGCGAGGCGGCGACCACCCCACGCGGGCGCGTTCGGGGACCCTGGACCCTGGACGGCGCCGCCGGCACGCGGCATGCTCGGATCCTACGCTGCACGGGAGGCATCCCATGCTGCCGGCCGCTCGGATCGCAACCGCCGTACTGCTGCCGGGACCGAGCGCGCCGCTGCCGGGGTGGCTCACCGGTGTGCTGCTCGTGGGGCTGCTCGCGGTGAGCGTGGTCGTGGCCACCGCGGCGATCGTGGTGATGGCCGATGTCCGGGCGCGCACCACCCCCCGACACCGGATGCGGCGGCGCCGGCCCGATCCGCCCGGCGAGCGACCGCGGGAGACGGTGGGCCCGACCGGCGAGCTGATCGAGCTCGACGAGGCCCGTCACCGCCTGATGGAGCTGCGCTGAGCGCGCGCGCTACCGTCGTGCCCCGACGAGCGGCAGGAGGGTGCACGGTGCGAGCGATCAGGATGGCACGGACGGGTGGGCCGGAGGTCCTCGAGCTCGAGCAGGTGGCCGACCTCTCCCCCGGAGACCATGAGGTGGTGGTCGAGGTCGCGGCCGCCGGGGTCAACTTCATCGACACCTACCAGCGCTCCGGGGCCTACCCGCTGGCGCTGCCCACCGGGCTCGGCCTCGAAGGGGCCGGCACGGTGGTGGCGGTGGGCCGGGAGGTCAGCTCCCGCCAGGTCGGGGACCCGGTCGCGTGGGCCGAGGCGCTGGGCTCGTACGCCGAGCAGGTCGCCGTGCGCGCGGATCGCACCGTGCGCGTCCCGCCGGACCTCGATGCGGCACGGGCCGCCGCGCTGATGCTGCAGGGCATGACCGCGCACTACCTGGCCAACTCGACCTACACGCTGCGCCGGGACGACGTCGCGCTGGTGTACGCCGCCGCGGGCGGGGTCGGGCGCCTGCTCGTGCAGCTGGCCAAGCGGCGCGGGGCCCGCGTGCTGGCCTGCACCTCGACCGAGGAGAAGGCCGCCGAGGTACGTCGGCTCGGCGCGGATGCGGTGATCCGCTACCGCGACGTCGAGGTGGTCGAGGCCGTGCGTGAGCTCACCGACGGGCAGGGCGTGGACGTGGTCTACGACTCGGTGGGCGCCGACACCTTCGAGGCGTCGCTCGACGCGCTCAAGCCGCGCGGCCTGCTGGTGCTCTACGGCCAGGCCTCGGGGCCGGTGCCCCCGCTGGACCTGCAGGAGCTCAACCGGCGCGGATCGCTGTACGTGACCCGCCCGAGCCTCGGTGCCTACACCGCGACCGTCGATGAGCTCGAGTGGCGGGCCGGTGCCCTGTTCGACCTCGTGCGCTCGGGCCAGCTCGACGTCCACGTGCATGCCACCTACCCGCTGGCCGAGGCGGCCCGCGCCCACACCGACCTGACGTCGGGGACCACCGCGGGCAAGCTGCTGCTGACCCCGTGAGCGTCGCCTACGGTGGCGTCCCCGCAGCCCTGAGGAGCCAGCATGCGCGCGATCCGGATCGATGACTTCGGCGGACCCGAGGTCCTCAAGCTCGTCGCCGACCATCCCGAGCCCGAGCCCGCCCCCGGGATGGTGCTGCTCGAGGTGTCGCGGGCCGGCGTCAACTACGCCGATACCCACCAGGTCGAGAACAGCTACCTCGCGCCGACCAGCCTGCCGTTCGTGCCGGGCGCCGAGGTTGTGGGCACCGCCCCGGACGGCCAGCGCAAGGTCGCCCTGCTCAGCGGCGGCGGGTACGCCCAGCGGGCGCTGGCCCCCATCGCCTCCACCTTCGACGTGCCCGACGAGGTGGATGACGGGCAGGCACTGGCGCTGGTGCTGCAGGGCCTGACCGCCTGGCATCTGCTGCGGACCTCGGCCCACCTCGCCCCCGGCGAGACGGTCGTGGTGCACGCCGCCGCCGGCGGGGTGGGCACCCTGGCCGTGCAGCTGGCCAAGGCCTGGGGGGCGGGGCGGGTGGTCGCGGTCGCTTCCAGCGAGGCAAAGCGCCAACTGGCGTTGGAGCTCGGCGCGGACGTGGCCGTCGACAGCGCCGAGCCGGCCCTGCCCAAGGCGCTGCGCGACGCCGCCGGCGGGTACGTGGACGTCGTGCTCGACATGGTCGGCGGGCGCACCACCGACCAGAGCCTGTCCGCGCTGGCCCCGTTCGGGCGGCTGGTGTTCTTCGGCATGGCCTCCCGCGAGCTGCCCCGACCCGTGGAGCTCGGCCCACTGATGAACCGCTCCCGGGCGGTGGTGGGCTTCTGGCTGGTCCACGCCTTCGCCGACCCGCCCCGGCTGCTCGCGGCCCCGATGCGCGAGCTGCTGGCGATGACCGCCGCCGGGGACCTGCGCCCGGTGGTGGGCGGCACCTACGGGCTGTCGCAGGCCGCGCAGGCCCACCGAGATCTGCGGGCCCGGACCACGGTCGGCAAGCTGGTGCTCGACCCGACGAGCTGAACGTGTTCTCAGGTCCGCCACAGGCCGCACTCAGCCGCCATCGGCATGCTGAGGGCCAACGATCGGGAGGCTGCTGATGAGGCACCTGCACCGCTGGCGGACCGTCACCACCACCGGAGCCATCGCCGGCATCGTGGCCGCGGGGTTCGGACTCCAGGCGGCGTTGAGCGGACCCGGAGATCCCGAGCCCATCGAACTGGTCGTGGAGTCCGAGCTCGGCGAGCCCGTCGACGAGGCCGGCCCCCGGCCCGACCCCGAACCGTCGGCCGCGACCGTGAGGTCCGAACCACCGGTTCAGGACACCGCGGACAGCGACGAACCGACCAGCAGCACGGCGTCGCAGGACGCCGACGATCAGCCCTCCACGGCAGAGAGCTCCCCCGACGCGCCACCGGCCACTGCCGGATCGCGTGCGTCGGCCGGCACCCCGGATCCGCTCGACAGCCCCGACTCGCTCGACAGCCCCGACGAACCCGACAGCCCCGACGAACCCGACAGCCCCGACGAACCCGACAGCCCCGAC
>SKJO01000292.1 GCA_007121975.1 Nitriliruptoraceae bacterium
CACGACCGGCTCCATACGCCACATCCCGAACCGACCCCCGGACCACCCCCGCAACGCACACCCAACGCCCACGGGCAAGCGATCAGCGCACACAACCGCCCACCGGCAAGCGATCAGCGCGCACAAAACGCCCACGGGCAAGCGATCAGCGCACAACACCGCTGCCACAGACCCCGCAGCGTCCGCAACGCAACCCGGCACACCGCAACGCCAGCACCCACGCGCGACGCCCCCGATCCCACAACCGCACGCACCAGCCACCCCACCATCCGGACCCACCACCGTCCCGGCCCGGCTGCCGAACTTCCGGAGGTTCGGCAGCCGTCGCTTGGCACCCTGCCCCGACCCCGTCGCAGCCGTCGGCCACGTCACCGCCGCCCACCGACCACCCTGCCGTGCCCGCCGCCCACCGACCACCCTGCCGTGCCCGCCGCCCACCGACGCGGCGTACCCAACCGGTCACCGGTGTCCGGCTGCATACGCCGCATCCTCCACGCTGGACCACGCGGCGTACCCAACCGGACTGCCACGACCGGCTCCATACGCCACATCCCGAACCGACCCCCGGACCACCCCCGCAACGCACACCCAACGCCCACGGGCAAGCGATCAGCGCACACAACCGCCCACCGGCAAGCGATCAGCGCACACAACCGCTGCCACAGACCCCGCAACGTCCGCAACGCAACCCGGCACACCGCAACGCCACCACCCACGCGCGACGCCCCCGATCCCACAACCGCACGCACCATCCGGACCCACCACCGTCCCGGCCCGGCTGCCGAACTTCAGGAGGTTCGGCAGCCGTCGCTTGGCACCCTACCCCGCCCCCTGTCCCATCAGGCCTGTCGCCCCACGCCCGCGGATCAGCCGCCCGTCCAGGTCGCCCGCACTCCCTCGGCGTCCGCGGTCACCTGCCAGCCCTCCCCCAGCACGGGGGAGCCGACCAGCTCCGCGACGGTGGTTGTCGGGTGGGCGATGAGCCAGCCCGCGAGCCGGCCCTTGGCGACCTTGGTACGAGCGGCGTTGGCAGCTCGACCGTCGGGCCGGACGAACGCGACTCGGGCGACCTGTCCGGCCGCGCGTCGCGTCACCGGCCAGACCCGCGCATGCTCGCCCGGCAGCAGGTCCCAGACACGACGCCCCTCCAGACGCTGCTCGAGGACCTGTGTCGCCCACGGCCGCCAGAACGCCGCCAGGCCGCCCAGCGGCGGCAGCGTGGCGGTGAGCTCGAGGCGGTAGGCGGGCACCCGCTCGTCGAGCCCGAGGACCCCGAGCAGCGGCGAGATCACCAGGACCTCGATGCCCAGATCTCCGGCAGCCAGACGGTCGCGGTCCAGGTCGGCCAGTCCCGCGTTGGCGTGCACCACCCCGTCGTAGCGTCGATGGGCGGGCAGGGTCGCCGCATCGGCCAGACCACGCAGCGCGACCCGCTGCTGCTCGGCCCGCGACACGCCGACCCCGGTCAACCGCGCCAGGGCCGCCGGTTCGAGGTCGTCCGCCGCGGCGCGCGCGGCCGTGAGCACCGCACGCCGAGCCGGGCCAAGCGCTCCGTCGTCACCCGCCACCACCTCGCCGTAGGTGGGGCCTGCGCCACCGGAGACCTTGCCCTTGGCCCCGGGCAGCAGCAGCACCGGATGCTTCACACCGGCCACGACGTGGCCCAGTTCACGAGGAGGCGACCTCGGCGTCGGGTGCCGCACGTACCCCGACCCGCAGGGTGATCAGCAGCGCCAGCGCCACGCTCAGCCCGAACAGCCCGACCCCCAGCGGGATGTGCAGCGAGGAGGCCAGCGCGATCCCGCTGCGGCGACCCGCGTAGCCAAGTCCGGTCTGGCCGATCAGCCCGAGCAGCTGCAGGCCCGCGAGCAGCACGATGCCCCAGCCGATGCGGGCCACCAGCGCCAGGCCGAGAGTGGCCACGGCCAGTCCCAGCACCCCGTGGCCGATCCCGCCGTGCAGGCTCATCAGGTTGGGATCCTGGAACCAGCCCTGCCCGGCGAGCACGGCCTGCACCGCGATGCCGGCCAGCACCAGCCAGGCCAGGATCGTCAGCAGCTTCAGGGCGCGAGCGGCCACCTCGACCTCCGGATCGACGCGGATCGACGGCTCGCGAGCCTACCTCGCAGCGGGGTCCTGCCCGGACACCAGCGCCCGCACCTCGGCCGCGGCACCGGTGAGCACGACCAGCCCGTCACCCGCCTCGAACACCGTCGCGCCGGTGGGCATCACGACCTCCCCGTGCCGGCGCACCGCGGTCAGCACGGTGCGTTCCGGCCAGGCCACATCCCGCACGGCCACGCCGGCCAGCGGTGAGACCTCGTCGACGAACAGCTCCACGAAGCCGACCCCGGTGAGGTCGCGCAGCTGCCCGGTGGCCCGTCGCTGCTGGACTCCGAGGCTGCGGTCGATCCCGCGCTGGTAGGCCCGTACCACGTCCGCACGCCGCATCATCCCGACCACCCGGCGGGTGATCGGGTCGATCACGGGCACCCGGCCGACATCCAAGGTGGCCATCCGGCGCACGGCCCGGAACACCGGGTCCTCGGGGGTGACGGTCACGACGCGGCGGGTCGCGAGCTCACTGGCGGTGTCGCCCTCCCGGGCGAGGTCCTGGATGGTGACCACCCCGATGAGCCGGCCGTCGGGTCCGGTGACCGCCACCCCGTGCCCGCCGGAGGCGTCGATCGCGGCGACGACCTCCTCGCGGGGTGCCGAGCCTTCGACCACCGGGTGGTCACGGCGCATGACCTCTCCGACGGTGACCAACTGCAGGACATCGAGGTCGTCGGGCTGGCCGTAGACGACGCCGCGCTGCCGCAGTTGGTGCAGGTAGATCGAGTCGGTGCCGCGCAGCTCCGCGACCAGGGTGGCGACCCCGACCGCGACCATCAGCGGCAGGACCAGCTCGTAGCTGCGGGTCAGCTCGAACACGATCAGGATGCCGGTCAGCGGGGCGCGGGCGGTGGCGGAGAACACCGCGGCCATGCCGACCAGCGCGAAGGCGCCGGGGTCGACCTCGGTGCCCAGCAGGTTGGCCGCGACGATGCCGTAGGCCCCACCCAGCGCCGCCCCGGTGAACAGGGTGGGGGCGAACACGCCGACCGGCGCGCCCGCCCCGGTGGACACCGAGGTCGTGAACAGCTTGGCGACCAGCAGCAGCAGCAGGAAGGCCGCCCCGGCCCAGTCCAGCCCGAAGCGCACGTCGAGCATCGCCTGGATCGGCCGCCGGGTGCCGTCGATGGCCGGCAGCGACGACCCGTCACCGAGCACCTCGGGCAGGCTCAGGGCGACGATCCCCACGACCGCGCCGCTCAGCGCCAGCGACAGCGGGCGGCCGA